>DATJFA010000174.1:0-3153 GCA_035496015.1 Terriglobales bacterium
AACGTGTCGTGCCGGGTTTATGCAAAACGGTTCACGGGTTAAGTGCCAAGTGCTAATTGCTAATTACTAATTACTCTCCACCCGCTTCCCGGCTAGTTCGCGATCGCCAGGCGCCGCTACCACTCGCTCGCCACCTTGCAACCCCGAAAGCACCTCCACCTGCTCGCCCTGACCCGTGCCCAGCGTGACATAGCGCAGCATGGCAACTCGGTCCTGGCCAACCACATAAATTCCTTGCAGCTGGCCTCGGTCCAGCACCGCGCTGCGTGGAAGCAGAATGGCCTGCCGCTGGCCACGCGCAATGTGGGCGCGGCCAAATAAGCCGGAACGCAGGCGCGCATCCGCCGGCAGTTCAATTTTGACAACGAAGCTGCGGCTGGCGGGATCGGCCGCCGGCACAATCTGCGCCACGCGAGCGCTGAACTCAGCGCCCGGCAGGGAATCGAGCGTGACCGGCACGGCTTGTCCCAGCTTGACCAGGTGGATATCGCCTTCGTCCACGCTGGACTGAAGGCGGAAGCGGCGCTGGTCTTCCACCACCAGCAGTGGCATTCCGGGACTGGCCAGCGTGCCCGGATCAACGCGCTTTTCCGTTACTACGCCGTCGAAGGGGGCGCGCACACGGGTGTAGCCCAGAGTGGTTTGCGCCTGGGCTAATGCCGCCTGCGCTTGCGCCAGCCCGGCCTGCGCCAACTGACGGCGAGCCGTGGCCGCCTGCTCTCGCGCCTTAATTTCGTCGAATTCCTGCGGGCTCACCGACTTCTTGTTGTACAAATCCTGGTAGCGTTTGAAAGTGGCCTCCGCCAGGCTGTAGTCGGAATCGGCAGCCACAATCTCCTGCTGGGCGGCGTTTTCCGCGGCCTGGGCCTGCTGCGCCGCCGCCTGCGGCTGTGCATCCTCCAGCACGGCCAGCACTTGGCCACGCTGTACCCGGTCGCCTTCCCTCACTCGCATCGCAACGATGTTGCCCGTTATCTGGCTGGAAAGCTGACTGGTTTGCGCCGCCTGCAACGTGCCTACGGCATCCAGCCAGTCAGGAACTGTGCCTCGCTGGGCGGTGAGCAACTGCACATCGCGCACAACTTCGGGAGCCGCGGAGACGGTATGTGGCTCGCTGCTGCAGGCCGCGACAGAGAGGAGAGCCGCCAGGATCGCCACCAGGGCTAAAGCCCAGGTGAGGGAGGGGCGGATTTTCGCAGGGCTAAAGCCCGGCGCTTCCACTCTTGCGCAAGCGGCGCAGATGCAGCCCTGCCCCTCCACAAGCGTGCGAGAGGCGCGGCTGAAGCCGCGCCCTTCCAAAACGTTGCTCAAACCGCCGCGGAAGCGCACGGCGTTATAGACGGCTGCGCAAATAATGTCCTTGCTGCCGTACCCATAACGGCCTGTCATCCCGAGCGAGCGCGTGTCGAGCTTGCGAGACAAAGCGCGAGTCGAGGGACCTTGCGTTTTGAGCCTTGTTTCCTGGAGCACATTACTTGTACAGGTATCAACAGCCGTGCGGACCGGGCCCCCAAACCAAGCGGCTTTAGCCGCCGTCGGCCGTTTTTGAGAACTAATGATTTCATTCATGGCGTGATCACCGGAGAGCTGGCACTCAGCGTTCCCGTCGCCAGCTCCAGATTGGCGTAGCTGGTACGCATGCGATATACGGCTTCCCAGTAGTCGGTTTGCGCGCGCCGCGTCGTTTCCTCAATGGTGAGCAAGTCTGTAATCGTGGTAATCCCCGCGTCATAGCGGTTCTGGTTCATGCGCATGCTCTCCTCCGCCTGGCCCACCGCCGCATGCGCCACCCCAACTTGCTGGCGGGCGGAATCGAAGTCGTAATAGGCGCGCCGCACCTCCAGTCGAACCTGGTCGCCGGCTGCCTGATGCGCCGCCGCAATCCGCTCAGCGAGCGCCTTTTCCCGCGTGAGTTGCGCCTTTTTCGCGCCGCCCTGAAAAAGGTCAACCTGTAATTCCAGGCCCGCCACCCAGTTGTTGCCCTGCACCTGGGAAAGGGTGGCGCTATCGGTTTCCCAGCCGCCAAACGCATTCAGCCTGGGCCCGAAGGCGGATTTGGCGATGGACACGTTCTTCTCCTGGGCCATCTGCTGGGCCTCAATCTGCTTGAGGTCAGGGCGCGACGCTAACGCGCGCTTTTCCAGTTCCGTCAGCGCGGCCTGAGGAAAGGAGCCTTCGCTCAGTGATTGCGAAAGCTGAAACTCCGCGTCGGCCGCAACGCCCATGGCGGTGTCCAGTTGGGCGGCCCCGAAGGCCACATTGTTGCGGGAACGAATCAGTTCCTCCTGGCGGCTGGCCAGACGCACCTGCGCGCTCAGCAGGTCCGACTGCACCACTACGCCGCTTTCATACCGGGCGCGACTGCGGTCCAGAATGGATTGCGCCGTCTTAACCGACTGCTCGGCCACATCCTGCTGCTTCTTTGCCAGCAGCAGCCCCAGATAAGCCTGTACCACGCGAAAGATGGTCTCCTGGTCGGCGCGCTCCAGTTGGTGCCCTGCGGCCTGCTGCAAATGCCTGGCGCGGGAGACACTCTTTACGTTGGCGAAGGAATCAAACAGGTTCCAGTTGCCGGAAAAGCGCGAACTGAAGTTGCCGATGGGCGTGGGCGTGTTCAGCCGGTTCAACGAGAAGTCGGCTATGGTGAAGCGCTCCTGCCGCAAGCGCGTGCCGAAGACGTAAACGGGGTCATTCCCTCGAGTGGCGCTTTCGGTGAAGCTCACGCGCGGCAGCAAAGCGGAGCGCGCCTCTTTCACGCCTGCTTCAGCGGCGCGCTGGTCAGCCACAGCCATCCTGCGCTGCGGATTCTTCTCCAGAGCCATGCTGACTGCCTGCTGCAGGCTAAGAGGATTCTGCGCGGCCGCCGGGGCGAGCAAACAAGCCGCCGCCATGGCTAAAGCAACACTCACGCGCATGGTGTTCCAGCTCATGAAAGCTCTACAAACCTCACGGTCAATGCTCCTAGCCTATGTCGGCTGCTGGGGTGTCTGGCGGTGACTGCCGTCACAAGCTGCGGCCAACTTTCCGCCGGTTAGGAGGCTACCGGCTGTGGCTTCTCAGCGCCTGTCTCCGCCACGATCTCGTAGGTGGTGTGCAGGGCTGCGGTTTGCTTCACCATGGCACCCACCGAGCAATACTTTTCTTCCGACAGGC
>DATJFA010000175.1:0-5867 GCA_035496015.1 Terriglobales bacterium
CAAGTGCCCATTGCTAAATGCTGGGTTATCCCGCGGCGCGGCGGGCGGGGCGCGACATGTAGAACTCGGCCAGTTCCAGGTCGGCGGGCGTGGTGATCTTCAGGTTGCGCGCCGAGCCCATCACCACCGCCACCGCATGCCCGGAGCGCTCCACCAGCGAGGCTTCATCGGTGCCTACGAAGCCGTCAGCGCCGGCTTCGTCGAAGGCTTTCTTCAGCACGCTGAAGCGAAAGCCCTGCGGTGTTTGCGCCAGCACCACCCGTTCCCGCGGCACGGTGGCGGTGATGATGGCGTTCTCGGCGCTGCGTTCCACTTGCTTGACGGTGTCTACCGCCGGCACTCCGGCGATGGCTGCGCCATGCTTTTCGGCGCCCTGGACCACGTTGTCGATAATTTCCTCGTCTACCAGCGGGCGCACCGCATCATGCACCAGGATAATGTCATCCGGCGCGGCTTTCACCGCGGCCAGCGCATTGGCCACCGACTGCTGCCGGTGCTCTCCGCCTTCCACCAGGTGTACCTTCTTGCCCAGCACTTCCTTTTCCAGGCGAGGACGGAACGAGCCCGCTTCCGCCTTGCGCAGCGCCACGTAAATTTCGCTCACCCGCGGGCTGGCGGCAAATTTGCGCAGGGTGTGTACCAGGATGGGAACACCGTGCAGCTCGGCAAATTGCTTGGACGGGCCTTTTCCAACCGCGGAACGCGGTGCGGCCTCGGCTGCGGCCATGCGCGTGCCCAGTCCCGCTGCCGGAATGATGGCAATAACTTTCACAAGGGGCAATTAGTATACGAGCGTGGGGACCTTACATCAAATCCCGGCGCTACCGGCGCCCGGCGCCTGGCTGCCCACCATCGCCTGTCGCACCGCATGAATGAAGTCGGTATACACCGGTTCCAGCCCGCAGGCCCGCATGTCAGCCGCTATCTGACCGCGATGATAGGCGGAGTGCATCACCACGTGCATCAGGATGTCTCCCAGCTGGCTGCTGAAATGTTCGCCCTTGGAATTGGTGTAGGCCGCGTATTCCAACAGGCGCGCGGGCGTGAGTTTGCCAAGATCACCTGCCCAGGCCGTCTGCAGCTCCTCCACTTCCTGCAGAATCTGCTCCACCGTGAGTTGCGGCCACACTGCCATCTTCTTGCTTTGGGGGAGAATGCGGCTGCGCCAGGTCCACTCCGTGCCTACCACGTGCCCCATCAGCCGCACCGAACGCACCGGCGACTGGGGAGCCGCCTGCAATGCCCGCGCCACCTCCTGGTTGGCCCAGTGATCGTACACATACAATTTGCGCAAGTATTCCAGAAACTCCATATGTGCAATCCTCCTGAACCTTGTACTCCATCGGCATCCCCAGCCACTTCTAGTTTCAGAAACTATTCAGCAGCCGGTTACGGCCGAAACCTTGAAACCTTCGCAACCTTGAAACTGCCTTTTTAGATTCACCGCCGGCAATGTTGATTCGGAACCTGAATCATGCTGCACCCGACGCCAACCCGCGAACGGTCGCTTGCGTCTGATATGGGGAGGACAATATGGCAACCAAACACAGATCTTCCCGACGGAGTACACGGTCACACCGTTCTGCTTCCCGTTCTCGCGGCCGCAAATATGGCCGCAAGGCGCAGAGTGAAGTCCGTACTGAAATGCACCACATGCGCTCAGGGAAGCATCCCGTCAAGAACCGCAAGCAGGCTATTGCAATCGGATTGAGCAAGGCGCGCCGCAAAGGCGCCAAGGTTCCTTCCCGATCCAAGCGCTCGAGGTCACGGTAGGCGGCAACATCTTATGGCAAGCAGAAGGTCCAGCAGTGGCCGCACCAGTGCCCGTTCCCGCAAACCCGCTACCGGCAGCAGTCGTCGTTCCAGCAGCCGTCGCCGCAACAACGGCGGAATGAAAGAGCAGGACGCCGCTTAAATCTTAGCCAGCCCAGCTTGAGGCTCGCCAGCGCGCGATACGCAGGCACTACCCCGCAAGGCGGTTCAGCCGCGCTCGAAGGCGTGTTTCTTTTCCAGCTCCGACTGCGCCAGGCGCATTTCCGCTTCAATGCGCTGCGACTGCGCCAGCAGTGCGTCTGTGGCGCCAGCACTGTCGTCGCCATCCTGTAACCGAACGAGGCCCTCGCTCGCCAGGCGCTGAGCAGCCTCGAGCATTCGCTCCGTAGTGGCCCCCAAATACAAAAGATCTACCGGATCGGCCAGCCAGGTCTTCCCACTGCCGGCCAGTTTGTGCTCCCAGTAGATTTTGCGCCGCACAAAATCAGCTAATTCCGCGTCGCTGGCGTGCTGGAACATCCACTGATTGCGGCGCAGGTCGTAGAAGCGGCTGGAGAAGGGAACCGGCAGCAGCTTGGGCGATTTCAGAAACTCCAGTTGACGGTTGTCCACCTCTTTGCGCAGCGCATTGATCACGGGCCCCTCCGTGTCCCTGGGCTCCAGCGAGGGCAGCGCCTCCCGTACCGTCTGGGTGAGGTTGACCGCGACGGGCACGTGCAAACCGTCGGTGTTTTCCAGCCGAATGTCGCCATGCAGCACGAAGTAATCAGCGCCGCCGCCCGAAGCCCGAAAAGGCCAATTGAGCGTGATCGTGAGCGGCAGGCCCGTCATGGTGATGTACAACTTTCCTCTCGGTGCGCTGCTGGTTTGGGTTTGCGAGGTTGTCATTCCTGGTGCGTGTTGCTCCGGACGGCTATTCTAATGAAGTGCGGGAACGTCGGGAAGTCCTGTCTCGTTCGCCCGCTTCGCTCCACGAACATGCCTTACGGGGACAATTTTTGAGCCTCCAATCTTAAAACCTGGCTTGTTAAGGGCATTGTCGCTCCACTTGTTACATTCCGGGTTCCCGGTGCAGGTAACGCTGGCGCCCACGCCCACTTACCACCCAGGCCGCAAAATTTGGTCTGGAAGCGGGCGCGGCGCTCCACTTGTTACTTTGCTGGTTCTGGGCGGATGCCCGGCAGGCAAACCATTCCCTGGCACCAGGGCGAAAGAATGTTCTCACACAGAGTCGCCGGGAAACCCGATGGAGGCCAGTGGAATTCTGGATAGTAGACCCCGTGGCAGACCGCCTCATTGCAGCCCCTTCAGGGGCGTCATAGTAAAGCCCAGCACGGGAAGTGCTGGGTAGGCGAGGTGGAACAAAACCGAGTCCGCTTTAGCGGACGGCACCCGTTTCGCTTTTCACCCGCAGATAGAAAGTGAAGCCGTCTGAGGGGCGAAAGATACCGTCTCGTTTGCCCTCATGGTTTAATCAGCGGCAGAGGACATGGATCCAAACCGCATTGCCGAGCTGCTGCAGCCGTATCTCGGCGCGAAAGCGCTGCCGGCCGAAGCGGGGTTATCGTCGGAACAGCTGCGTTCTATTTCTATATATGTAGAGTTACTGCTGCGCTGGAACACGCGCGTTAATCTGACCGCGGTGCGCCACGCGGAAAACATCGTGACCCGCCATTTTGGCGAGTCGCTGTTTCTGGCCGCTTATCTTTTCCCTGGCCCGTCGCTTCCTGGCACGAACAGCGAGGCTGGCAGCCGCCGCCACGCCCTGGATCTTGGCTCCGGGGCCGGTTTTCCCGGCATCCCGCTCAAAATCTATGCTCCCGAGCTGCGCCTCACCCTGGTGGAGTCGAATCACAAGAAGGCGGCCTTCCTGGCGGAGGTGATCCGGGCTCTGCAATTGAGCGATGTCTCCGTGTATGCTGACCGCCTTGAGGCCGGCCTGATCGGGGGGGCCGAGCACGTTGTGCCCAGTGCGATTGAGCCCCCAGACCTGGTCACCATGCGGGCTGTGGAACGCTTTGAGTCGGCGCTGCAGACCGCAGCAGCCCTGGTCCGCCACGGGTCCGCCCGGTTCGGGAGAGGGAAGCTCGCGCTGCTCATCGGGAAAAGCCAGACGGCGCAGGTCCGCGATGGTATCCGCGACTTTTCCTGGGACTCACCGGCTCCAGTGCCGGAATCACGTGAGCGCGTCTTACTGGTCGGCCGGCATCCCGTTAGGAACGTGCCAGGGTAGTACAAAGTGGTTTACCTGCCCGCTTTTCCCTCGTTCTTACCTGCCTTTGATACCGTTCTTCGACGAAGTGGAGTAGAGATGATTCCGGCCTTCAGAACTCCTCCTCGCTGTGCCGCCTGCCTGCTGCACCACAGCAGTTACAAGTGGAGCGACCGGCCTGACCCGGAATGCTTTCCGCAGGTAATTACTGCGCAGATGCGCGATTCCGAGGCCGAAAGTGGGCGAGATCACATGGCGAACCAGGATAGTTAACATTCCCGGCTCGGGTATTAAGTTTCCCATGTTCCACGTGGAACATTGGGCTCAGTGGGCAGTTAGCCTGGTGGCGCGCACCATCGTTCCTTGGGGCGGAAGCCCTCCAAGCGGCGAAGTAGTCCTCCCATGATTTGATCTCGGCACCCCACATCCGCGCAGGCCCGAACCGTGCAACTAAGGAGACCATAGCCGGCGCCTCCCCATTCGCGCATCGCAGTGTTCCACGTGGAACATCTCGAATGGCCAAGCGTGAGCACCCTCCACCCGCCACTGCAACCCGCAGTTTGTTCCACGTGGAACATGCGTTCGCAATGCGGAACCATATTTCTCACCTCCTTTTGCACAAAATTCTTACTCACAATGCAATTCATCATTGCAATTGAAAATTGCCCCGCGCTAATCTCGCTTCAGCTCCGGCTTCTCCAAAACAATCTTATGGGACGCGTAATCGCGGTTGCCAACCAGAAGGGTGGCGTGGGCAAGACCACTACGTCCATCAACCTGGCCTCTTCTCTGGCCGCAGCGGAAGTGAACACGCTCCTGGTGGATTGCGACCCGCAGTCCAACACTTCCAGCGGCCTCGGGTTCGCCCGGGATCCTGAGCGGCTCAGCACCTACCATTTGCTCATGGGAGCCTGCAACGCTGAGGAAGCGCTGCAGAAACCTGAACTAGAGCAGCTCTGGGTACTCCCCTCGCACAAGAACCTGATCGGCGCCAACCTTGAATTAGTGGACGCCGAGCGCCGGGAATTTCGCATGCGCGATGCCCTGGCTCCCCTGCGCGAACGCTTTCAGTTCATTGTGCTTGACTGTCCGCCTGCGCTCGATCTGCTCACCCTGAATGCCCTGGTGGCGGCGGATTCTGTGCTTATACCCATGCAGGCGGAATACTTCGCCCTGGAGGGCATCAGCGAGCTCCTCGATACGGTGGACCGCATTCGCCAGAGCTTCAACCCGTTGCTGGAGGTCGAAGGCGTCGTGCTCACCATGTTTGACGAGCGCACCAACCTGGCCCAGCAGGTCGCCACCGAACTGCGCAAATACTTCGGCAAAAAGCTGTTCCGCACCTCGATCCCGCGCAATGTCCGTCTGGCGGAAGCTCCCAGCCATGGCAAGCCGGCCCTGGTGTATGACGTGCGCTCCCGTGGCGCCGAAAGCTACATACGCCTGGCCAAGGAGATCCTCGGCGTGGAAGCTCGGCGGCGGCGGCAGGCGGAAGCGGCAGCAGCCCAGGCAGCGGCGGCTGAAATTCAGCCCCAGGCGCCCCTGCCGGAAGCCCCTTCGCAGCCATCGACCGAGCCTGTTCCAGTTCCGGTGGTTCCTGAAGCGGCCGCCCAAGCTGACGCGCCCGCACCCATGCCTGCGACTGAGCCGCCGGCAGAGACCAATGCTGGCATGCAACCTGTTTCAGAGTCAGAACAGGTTATGCAGCAAACCACTGAAGCGCCCGCTGTGTCAGCCGAAGCGGGAGCCCCATCCGCGGACTCGCCGGCTGAGAGCGCGCCGCCAGCTACCGCTACCGAGGCGGAGCCCGAAGTCACCATCGAAGCCGCGCCTGACCAGGCGCCATCCCCTCCGGAGGCTTATCCCAGCCTGCCTCCGCCAG
>DATJFA010000176.1:0-8698 GCA_035496015.1 Terriglobales bacterium
CTCCACCGGATCCTGATTGAGAGCCCGCGTGTACTCGCCGGTGTACGCGAAGGCAGTCCGCGCCACTTGTGCGTCACGGAAGAGCAGGCATCCACAGTCGAGTGGCTGGTAGAGCCACTTGTGCGGATCAAGGGACAGCGAGTCCGCCTGGTTCAGGCCGGCGAACTTCTCCGGCGCGGCGATGGCTGCCAGTGCGCCGTAAGCGCCGTCCACGTGCAGCCACAGCCCATGGTGGCGTGCGATTCCGGCGATTTGCGGCAGGGGGTCAATGGCTCCGGTGTTCACCGTCCCCGCGGTGGTGACGACGGCGAGCGCACGCTTCCCTGCCCGGCGGTCCTCGTGAATCGCGCGCTCAAGTTCTAGCGGCGATATGCGAAAGTTTTCGTCGCTGGATATCAGCCGCAGATTTTCCCGACCCACGCCCAGCAGCGCCATGGCTTTGCCAATGGACATGTGCACTTCGTCGGAAGCGTAAACCACGCATGGCTGCGCGCCACGCTCGTTGGCCGGCGCCTTGGCTTCTCGTGCCATGGCCAGCCCCATCAGGTTGGCCGAGGAACCGCCGCCGGTGAGGCTCCCGGTGAATCCGGCGCACCCGATCGCCTGCGCCAGCCACTCCACTACCGTGCGCTCGATGGTCACCGCGGCGGGCGAAGAGCGCCATGCGGTTAGATTCTGGTTGAGCACGCTGGCCAGCAGATCAGCGGCCGCGGCGACCGGCTCGCCCGAGCCCAGCACGTAACCGAAAAAACGCGAAGTGGGCGGGCGCGAGTGCCGGATCACTTCAGGCAGAATCTCCAGGGCCGAGGTCCCCAGCCCTGCCTCCGGCAGCACGCTGTGAAACAGGCGCTCGGTTTCAGCGCCCGAAGTTCGAGGGAATGCTGGGAGCGAATGCGCCTCAGCTAGAAGTTCGGACGCCAGCTCCACCATGCGCAGCGCCACCCGGCGAAACTCGTCCGGCGAAATTTCCAGGCGGCTCATGGGAGAGGACATTGTACGACTCGCGGGTGGGACGTCGTGGGCGTCAGTTAGACACGGAGGGCGGAATCGCCGAGGGCCGACGACGATTTCCGAGAGCTGCTTTTACGGCTGGATCAGCGCCTGCGCTGGCGCCGGCAGCCCCGGTTGCGGCCCCACGGGCTTAAGGATGAGGACGAGCGACCGCCCTTCATGGCCGCTGGGCATGAGCAGCAGTTTGCGGTCGGGATCGAAGGCAATGCCGTGGCCGCGCACAGTAAGGGTCAATTGGTCTTCTGTGGCAAACTGTCCCCCGCCGACGCGAATCACATCCACTTCATTGCTAGCCGCGGCATAAAGCTTGCCGCCGCCTGCGTCCAGCCACAGGCTGTCTACGCCCATGGGTGCGGCCACGCGCCCCATTTCATGCCCGCTGTCCGCCTCCAGGGCAACCACGGCGTCGCGGACCGCCACGTACAGACGCCGCGCTTGCTGGTCCAGCACCAGCGCGGATGGCTGCGAAGCCGAGAGCGTGTAGCGGCGCAGCGCCTTCAGCCCGGGATCCAGGACAGCCACCTGCGCCTGGTCTTCCAGACTGGCGTAGAGCACGTTGCGTGCCGGGTCGTACACTATCGCGTCAACGTGCCCCAGCGGAACCGAAACCGCCTGCTTACCATTGCCCAGGTCAATTGCGGATATGTACTGGTCGCGAGTGTTGCCAACATACAATGTGCGCCCATCAGATGAAAGCGCCAGAGGCCCAGGAGCCAGTTGCACCGGAATGCTGTTCTCCACTTTCCATGTCTTGGTGGAAATTACTGCTATGTTGTTGGCCCCAGCGTCGGCCACGTAGACCTTGCCGCCTGTTTCATCCACCGCGATCCCCCGCGGCTTCTCCATCTTCGTCTGCGCATCCACGCGCCGCATCTTCACGTTGAAGATGTCCACCGTGCTGTCGCCGGAGTGGGAGATGATCAGATGGCCGTCTACAAACCCCACGGCCTGGAACCCCGGGTTGCCGGGGATGTACACCATGGCCAGCTGCCGCAGGCTGGAGGTCTTGCCAAATGCCGCGCCCATCGCCAGCGGCGCCGCAGTCACAGCCAACATGGCAATCAACAGCCAATATTTCCCAACACGCATAGAAATCCCGCAGCAGCACCGGGCTGCTTCTCGGGTATGGGATGCGTGGGAAAGCTGTTCTGCTGCCTGGTGGGTAGCGAGCTACCCCAGGTTCAGCGCCCGCTTGAACGACCCGCGGTCATTCATGATTTTCTGCTGCAGAAGAGTGATGGCGTAAATAAGCTGCTCCGGACGGGGCGGGCAGCCGGGTACATATACGTCCACTGGGATGACCTGGTTTACGCCTTGCACCAGGGCGTAGTTGTTGAACACGCCGCCGGAAGTGGCGCAGGCGCCCATGGAGATCACCCATTTGGGCTCCGGCATCTGCTCCCAAAGCTGGCGAATAACCGGCGCCATCTTCTGCGAGACGCGGCCGGCGATGATCATCAGGTCGGACTGCCGCGGCGAGGGCCGAAACACTTCCGCTCCAAAGCGGGCAATATCGAAGCGCGACGCGCCCATGGCCATCATTTCAATCGCGCAGCAAGCCAGGCCAAAGGTCATCGGCCAAATGGAGTTCTTGCGCACCCAGTTGACGGCGTGGTCCAACGTGGTCAGGATCAAGCCCTCGGGCTGAACCTCGCCGAAAGCCACCTCGCGCGTTTTGACTTTATCGTGCTCGCTGCCCACCAGATTTTCGTATCGCTGCTCGCCATTCATTTCGTTTCTATTATAGAAGATTGCGGAGTAGCACGCATTTGGCCGTCAGTCATTTGGCTATCGGCCATCGGCTCTCGGCTGCTGGCTTTCGGCCTTCGGCCAAGGGAACTTCGATGCAACCCCGGCGTCATCCTGAGGCCCCTCAGGGCCGAAGGATCTCGCGTGCGCCGCCTGAAAATTGGGTGAGCCAGTCAGCCAGTCAGCTAGCCCGCCGAGAGAGCCGAGTGCCAACGACTAACGACCAACGACTACGGTTTCAACACGATCTTCCCAAACATCTCGCTCTTCTCCATGCGCTCGTGCGCCGCCCGCGCATCCTTCAGGGGGAAGGTGGAGTCCACCACTGGCTTGAGCTTGCCGCTGAAAATGTGCTGCAGCACATCGTGCAGCTCGCCAATGGTGCCCATATAGGAGCCCAGCACCGCCAGCTGGCGGGAAAAGAAGAAGCGCAGGTCAACGCCCACATCCCCGCCTGTAGTTGCGCCGCAGGTCACCAGCGTGCCCGCCGGTTTCAGCGACTTCAGGCTCTCCTGCCATGTCGCCTTGCCCACGTGTTCCACCACAATATCCACGCCTTCGCCGCCGGTGATGCGCTTCACTTCCTCGGAGATTTTCTGCTGGTAGTGATCTACTACGTGGTCGGAGCCCAGCCCCCGCGCCCGCTCCAGCTTCTTCTCGCTTCCCGCGGTGGCAATCACGGTGGCGTTAAACAGCTTCGCAATTTGGATAGCGGCTATACCCACGCCCGAGTTGCCGCCCAGCACCAGCACCGTCATGCCCGGCCGGATGGCGGCGCGCCCCGTCAGCATATGCCACGCGGTCAGAAACACCAGCGGCACGCTGGCCGCCTGCTCGAAGCTCAGGCTGTCGGGAATGGGTACAACGTTAACCTGCTGCACCGCAATCAGCTCACAGTCGCCGCCGTCGTTCACATTGCCCAGCACGCTGAATTGCGGGCACTGGTTTTGCAGCCCGTGCGCGCATTTGGGGCACTGATTGCAGAACGTCATCGGGGTCAGCAGCACGCGCTGTCCCTGCTTCAGCCCGGTGACGTATTCGCCCACCTCCACAATCTCTCCGGCCACATCGCTGCCCGGGATGTGCGGCAGCGGCGACTTCGTCACGCCCATCCGCACCCACAGATCCAGGTGATTCATGGCGCAGGCCTTCACTCGCACCAGTACCTGATCCTTGCGGGGTTTGGGATCGGGGACTTCTTCGTATTTCAGAACTTCTGGCCCACCGTACTGATGAAAGCGGATGGCGTGCATGAACGCGTCCCTCCTGTATGCGAAACCCATCAAGCTAACACAAAGACAGGGAGTCAGTAGTCGGGAGTCAGCAGAAGGTAGTTGGTATTTCGTTTCGTCGGCCTTCCCCTCTCCTATCGTCATAGCCCAGCAGCACGGGCCGAAGGCCGAGAGTCGGCAGCCCGCCAACTACCAGCTGCCATCCCTGACTCCCGACTCCTGACCCCTGCTTTTCAGTAATTTGACTTGCCGCCCCGCCGCATCCAATAATCAAGGCCGCCAGATGGACATTTACGAGGAAATCGTCAAGCTGCGCCGGGAGGGCCGGCGGGGCGCCGTAGCCACCATTGTCAGCGTGCGCGGCTCCATCCCCTCCTTCCGTACCGCCAAGATGCTGGTGCGTGACGATGGTTCTATTGTGGGCACCATCGGTGGGGGCTGCGTGGAGGCCGACGTTTGGCAGGCCGCCCGCGAGGTCATGGAAGAGGAAAAACCCCGCACACTTACCTTCAATCTCAACCAGAATCCCAAGTACGATACCGGCCTGGTCTGCGGCGGCACGCTCGACATCTTCATCGAGCCCGTGCTGCCCGTTCCCGTGCTCTACCTATTCGGCGCCGGGCATGTGGCCGTGAACCTCTACAAAGTGGCGCACAATGCCGGCTTCGATGTCATCGTGGTGGACGACCGCGAAATCTACGCCAACCGCGAGCGCTTCCCCGAGGCTCGCGAAATCCATGCCGACGATTTTGACCAGACCATGGCTAAACTGGCGCCTAACGAATCCGCCTACGTCGTGATTGTCACCCGCGGACACCGCGACGACATGCGCGTGCTGCGCTGGGCGGTGCAGACGCCTGCCCGCTACATCGGCATGATCGGCTCCAAGCGCAAGGTAATCGCCATTTACCACGAATTGGAAAAAGAAGGTCTGCCGACCGAGTTGTTTGACCGCGTCCACGCGCCCATAGGCCTGGATATTGGTGCGGTCACGCCAGAAGAGATTGCGGTGGCCATCACCGCCGAACTTATTGCCCTTCGCCGCCACAGTGAGGCGGCACTTGCCCACCTGCGCTATTCACGAAAATTGGCCCAGCCTGATTCATCGGCTGAAAACGCCGCCGGCCTGCAGAAAAACTGAGCGCTGATTGTGATTCAATAATTTGCAACCTGTAATTTTCAGCAGCCTTGACTTTCGTATTTTGTTCGCCTATCATGCCTTCCCTGTCCCTCTCGGGACCACCCAGAAAGGATGGAAAACAATGCTTAGCGCAGCACTTCTCCCCGAATTCGATCAGGAAATGGCCAACACCCGCAAAACCCTGGAGCGCGTCCCCGACGGCAAGTTCTCCTTTAAGCCACACGAGAAATCCAGTGCCATGGGCGCGCTGGCCGGCCACCTGGCCAACATTCCCAGCTGGCTGAGCTTCACAATCAAGGAAGATTCCCTCGACCTGGCGCCCGGCGGCAAACAGATGGAACCGCCTCCTGTCCCCAAAAACAACAAGGAGCTGCTGGCCGCGTTCGATAAAAACGTAAAAGACGGCCGGGCTGCTCTCGCTGGCGCCACCGACGCACAACTGATGCAGCCCTGGTCTTTGCTGAATAACGGCAAAACCCTCATGACCCTGCCGAAAGTTGCCGTGGTGCGCGGCTTCGTGATGAATCACCTGATTCACCATCGCGCCCAGCTCGGCGTCTATTTGCGCCTGAACAACATTCCGGTGCCGGCCATCTATGGACCGTCGGCGGACGAGGGCAGCTTTTGATAGAGCTCTGGTCGGGCGCCATGGAGGGCAAGCATTTGAGGAGTGGGTGGCTCGTGATATCTTGCCTTCTATGGCGCGCGCTCCGAGTTTTTGTGGCGTGATTCTGGCGGCGGGCGAATCCTCGCGCATGGGACGCGACAAGGCGCTGCTGCCCTGGCCGCCGCAAGGGCCGGAGCCGCGCATTGCCCGCACGGAAACTTTTCTCTCCGCCAACATTCACTTCCTGGAAGCGCACACGGACATGGTGCTGGTTGTGGCCGGCAAGAACGCCCACACCCTGGCGCCCCTGGTTTATGCCACTAGCGCTTTCTTGGTAGTGAATCCTACGCCCGAGCATGGACAGTTCAGTTCCGTGCAAACCGGTTTGCGCGAGGTTCTGAACCGGGGCCGTGACGCCGCGGTAATCACCCTCGTGGACCGCCCCCCGGTGCGCAGCGCGACACTTACACAATTACGATCCGCATTCATTGACGCCGCTGCGGAAAAGAAATGGGCGGTCATTCCACAATACGGGGAAAAGCACGGCCACCCCGTGCTCATTGGCCGCGAGATGATGGAGGCATTCCTGCGCGCTCCCGTCACCGCTAACGCCCGCGAAATTGAGCATCAGCACCTGAGCCAAATCGTCTATGTGCCCGTAGACGATCCTCACGCCACCCTCAACGTGGACACTCCCGAGGATTATGCCCGTCTCCAACATACCTGAGCGGGCCGCTGCCTTCGTGCAATCCGTTTTACGGCTCAAACCCAAGGTCGCCGTGTTCGACTGCGACGGCACGTTATGGGCGCCGGACGCCGGTGAGGGCTTCCTCCATTGGGAACTGCAGCGCGGCTTGCTTGCCCCTGAGGTTGCGCGCTGGGTGCGCGCCCGCTACGCCGACTATAAAGCGGGCAACGTGCCCGAAGATGTGATGTGCGGCGAGATGGTTACCATCCACGCCGGCCTTCGCGACGAGGTGGTAGAGCGAGCGGCGGAAGAGTTTTTCAAGCCCCACATCGAGCCCGGCATTTTCTCCGAAATGCGTGCCCTGGTCACGCAACTCGAGGACCGGGGCTCCGCCGTGTGGGCCGTTTCTTCCAGCAACCAGTGGATCATTCGCGTCGCTATGCGCCGCTTTGATATTCCGGCGGAACGTATTCTGGCCGCGGAGGTGGCGGTGGAAAATGGGGTGATTACCGACCGCCTGATACGCATTCCGAGCGGTCCGGGCAAAGCTGAGGCCATCCGCGAGAAAATCGGCCCAGCCGTGGATGCCGCCTTCGGCAACACCCGCTGGGATGCGGAGATGCTGCAACTTGCGCGCCATGCATTCGCCATAAACCCGACCAGGGATTTTGAGCAGTACGCGCACCAGAATTCGTGGTCCATCTACTTCCCCGATACCGCCAAGAACCTGCAATAACTACAGAATTCGCAATTTCTCCTAAAGCCTGCGTTCAGAGTTCTCTTTACGGCTGGAAGGGCTTGCGAGGGCTTATTGCGAAGGCGCGTAGAAGCCACGCTTGGCGGACACATGCAGCGGCGGCAACCCCTTTGGCGGCCTTAACTTGACGGTAATCTTGTGATACTTGCCGTCATGGGGGCGGGTGCTGGGCTGGTAGGAGATTACATACTCGTCGCGCAGCGCGATACCGATTTTGGTGGCGACGTCGGCCAGTTCGTTGGGATTATCAATGGTGAAGGCGCGGCCGCCAGTGGCATCTGTGACCTCGCGCAGCAACCCCGGTCCTTCCTGCTCTTCCACGGTGCGCGGAGTCTGGTCGTATAAGCCGATGGCGAAGATCTGCACGTCCGCTTCCTGCACCATGCTTTTTACCTCTCCCTCGGTGTAGCGGCTATGATTATCGCCCCCGTCAGAGATGATGAGCAGCGCCTTACGCGGGTACTGAGCATGATGCATCTCGTCTATGCCCAGGTAAATGGCGTCAAGCAGGGCGGTCATGCCTTTGGACTCGACGGTTGGCAACTGGCTCTCGATGTCCTGCACCCGGCTAGTGAAGGGCGAAACCAGGTGCGGGCCGTCAGAAAAAGTAATGAGAAAGAACTCATCCTGCGGGTTGGCCGTCTCCAGGAATTGCGAAACCGCCTCACGCGCCCGCTGAATCTTGTCTCCCATGCTGCCGCTGATGTCGAGGATTACTCCCACCGAGATAGGCGCGTCATCGCTGGACAGATTTCGGATTTGTTCCGGTTGCTTGTCCTGATAAATGGTGAAGTTGCTTTTATCCAGGCCGGTTACCAACCGGTCCATGGGATCAGTAACAGTTACGGGCACCAGCACAAGATTGACGTTCGATTTGAGGATGGGCAGGCCGGCGCGCAGAGCGGGATCAGGCGCGTGCGGCTTCGCTGTGGGATCAACTCGCGGGGTTATGTGGACGTCGGCGGTATCCTGCCCCACGACAGTCAGGGCGAACACCACGGTGAGAATCAGGGCTAGGGCCAGGGGCCACCAACCTGCCTTGTTCAGGCCTGCTTTTTGCCACCACTGCAGCATGGGACCCGCTTTGATCGGACCGCCTGTTTCGCCAGGGTGACGATTGCCTTCCCGACCGTACCATATCGCGGCAGAGGGCATACAGCGCGTCCGAAAACAACTTTCTGCCGGGTAGGATGTGCAGGCACCGCAAATGGTTTTGCAAAACGTCCGAAGAATTCCAGTTCCTTTCCAGAAAGTCGTCCCTTAAGGTGGCGCCATGATGCGGCTCACCTCATCACCTTCCTTATTAGATTCCCGGACTGGTGCTATTCGCGCGGAAACGTTCCGGAGCACGTGAGTTAGTACGCAAACTGAAGCCACCAGCACCGCTGCGAGAGCTGGATTTTGCGCCAGCTTTTCTTTTAGGACTTCCTCGGCCTGATACAAACGGTTAGCGACCACTACTACTGTGCCGAGAAAGTGAAGTTTTTGATGTAGAGATAGCGTGTTGTTCCCA
>DATJFA010000177.1:0-11613 GCA_035496015.1 Terriglobales bacterium
GCCGCATCTATATGCGCATTTGGGTCTTAAATCAGGAGGTTCTCTCAATGCGCCGCGCAAGTCTCGCAGTTTCACTCGCCGTGTTGCTTCTGGGCCTGGCAGCCTGGGCCGCTGATGTTCCCATGGTGGCCAGTTCGCTGGTACCGGCAGCAACCGGGAAGCTAAGTTATGAGCACGACCGTAACGGCAACATCAAATTCCACGTTTCCACCAAAAATCTCGCTGCTCCCAGCCAGCTAACCCCGGCCAAGAACGCTTATGTGGTTTGGATCGAACCCCGCGATCAGCAGCCGCAGAACGCCGGCGTGCTGACCGTCAATAACAATCTGGAGGGAAGTTTTGCCGGCACCACGCCGCAGAAGAACTTTAACGTGGTGGTAACCGCGGAAGATAATCCGACCGTCACCCAACCCAGCGGGCCGGAGATTCTCCACGGCACCGTGCAGGTAAGATAGGCGCGTTAACAAACCGAGAGCGGCTGCTCAGCCGCTCTCTGCTTCTTCTGCCGAGTTTTCCGCTGACAATCAGGCTGCTATCTTTCGGCGGGCAAACCTGCGCGCGCGCTGCAGTGCGTTCGGCTGGGCCACGGGCACGCTCACCGGCCATGGTTCCTCGACTCCCATGAGGGCCAGCGCTCCGCCCAGCAGCGCCACGTTCTTAGTGAAGTTCACCATTTCCGCCTGCCGCTGGTTGGGGTCCTGATGGCTCCAGAAATCGTGAATCATGGGCGAAACTCCGGCCAGGAAGCCCATGATGGCCAGCGTTCCCCACTTGGGTTTAACGCCCGAGAGTATGCTCGCTCCGCCCATAATCATCATGGCCCCGCTGGCCATGACCGCTACGTCGGGCACGGGAACCTTCTTGGCGGCGGCGTATTGCGCAAGCATTTTACGGTCAACAAAATGATGGATGCCGCTATACAGGAAAAAGCCGCCGAAGACGAGACGGCCGAGCAGGAATGGTGCTTTCATCGAACTGACCTCCATGCTGGATGGCTGCTCAGATTCCGCGATGTTTGCCCGTGTTGCCTGCAGCAGGGGCTTGGTTCTTCAGGCCGGCCTATTGCAGCTGCAGACTCTGCAGCATGCGCTGGTAAGTAGATTTCAGACGGCTGAAGTCCTTTTGCGGGGCTACAAACACGGCATAGACCAGCTGATTGTTGGGGCTAACCACCGTGACCAGCCAATCCTGCTCGCGCAGCGGTTGTCCATTCTGCTGGATGGGCGAATTGCCTACCATCATCTGCGATCTGCCCTGCATGCTGTTCACCTGAATGCCGCTGCTCGAGCCGGTTGCCTGCAGGCCAGGATTGGATTGCTCCAGGCTTTGAACCAGGGCCTGGGTGGCCTGGTCGAGGGAGGCCCCGCTCGGCATCTGCGCCGCTCCCATTACCATTCCATAGGCTACCGCGCCCTGCGACGCTCCTGCTGAGGGAGCAATGGTCAAGCCATTCTGGCTGGCCGCCGTCTGCCAGTTGCTGGGATAGGAAATGCTGACGCCACCCTGCTGATACTGGCTGAAGCTGCCGCTGGGTTTCACCTGACTGTAGCTGACGTTGGTGAGCGTTCCTCCGCCGCTGCCCTGGTCGCCGGGAGAGGTAGAGGAAACCGGCACATTCGCGGGCACCGCGCCGCTTTGCCGATTCTGCCGCGCCCACTCTCCGCTCTTGGCGCCTTGGGAAATCTGTTGCGCCGTGTACGCCTTCACCTTGGTGGCGTCCTGCCGCGCTGCAACAAAGGCCTGGCTGTTGTCCTGATACTGCTTTTGCGGCCAGTCCTTGATTTCGTTGTCCACCGCCTCCACGCGGTTTCCTGGATTGGGGTGGTCGCTGAGGAATTGCGGCCCGCCGGAGCCGCCTTCTTTCTCCAGCTTCTGGAAAAACTCGGCCATGGCTTTGGGGTTGTAGCCGGCCTTCCACATGATGATGGCGCCCACGGCATCGGCCTGGGCCTCATCGCCGCGCGAGTACTTCATGCTTAACATCCCGCCGGCCATCTGCCCGCCAATACTGGCAACAGCCCCGCCAACCCCTCCCATCATTGACCCTAAAACCTGACCCACCCCGGCGAGAATGCTGGGGACGACGTTCTGCTTCATCTGTTTGGCCGAGTGCTGCATGTACACGTGCGACATTTCGTGCGCCATTACCCCGGCCAGTTCAGCTTCGTTGTCGGCGGCGGTAATGGTGCCCACGTTAATGAAAATCGGACCCCCCGGCAGGGCGAACGCATTAATTTCCTTCTGCTCAACCACGTGGAACTGGTAAGGCCAGGTGTACTGCTGGGGTATCACCTTCTCCAGCTTCTTCCCCAGTTGTTGCACGTATTTGGTGACCGGGCTGGAATCGGGCAGCACCGGCATCTGCTGGTACACCTCTCCCGTGGCCTTCAAGCCAAGCTGCTGCTGTTGATCTCGGCTGAGGGAGACTTGGCCGGGGTTGGGCAGTTCAGGCGTGTGCACGGCGGCAAAAAGCCAAACCGGTTGCGCAATCAAGAGGGCGAGAAAAAGCGCCAGCAAACGCGGCGCCAGGCTTCGTTCTTTCATAGCTCAGAATGATACAGATGCGGATTGGCTAGGGCTAGGATTGCCGCAGGCGAGAGCTCCCCCGGGGGCGAGCTAAATCCTTTACCACGAAGGGCGAAATGGGAGATTCCAAATCAGATCTTTACGGAGCGGCGCCACTTGGCATGCAACCACATGAGAATTCCGAGGGCACAAACCTCCAGCGGCCCGGGCTGGGTAACGCTGAAATTCCAGAGGGTATTCACGTTCTGGGTCGCAGCCCAGACGGCCCATACAATGCCACCGGCGGCCGCCAGGCTGCCCAGGCGTTCTTCATTCTTAATGCGCATAGCGGATACTTATATTAGCGGGACAGGTCGTGTAGGGAAAATTACGGATGTGCTATGCCATATGGCCCGTTCGTGCCTGTTTTGCTTTGCGAACGCCGTAAATCGCTTATTTTCCAAACAACTTCAAGTCTTCTCTTACCAAGTCTTACGAATGCGGGTATCGAAGGCAAACCCGCCGTTCTGGTCACGGGTGCCGCTGAAAGAGAGCTTGGGCGAGACCTTGTACTGGAGTTGGATCACCTGATCCTGCGTGGTGGTCACATCGGTAGAAAAAGTCATGAATAAATTGCCCGTGACCCGCTGCTGAATGGTGACGCGGGCGCCCTTATTGGCCGTTCCCGAGCTGCCCGCCCCTCCCAGCACAGGATCCACCGAGAGCTGCGAGATGCCGGCCACCTTGGCCACCCGGCTGGTTACCTGGCCGGTGACTTGCGAAGCCACCACCGATTCCGCGCCCAGCGTGCCTGGTGTGGGATTGGCCGCGGCGGCTTCGGTGGTCTGCCCAAAAGCCAGCAGATGGATGATGTCGGCTGGCGGCAGCGACGGCACCGCAGAGTAGTTTGTGTGCATCTGGTCCACCGGACCTTCAAACCGCAGGTAAATCTGGTACTGCTGGATCGTGGTGTTGGCGGAGACGTTCAGCACCGGCTCCGTGCGCATGGGATTGGCGAACTGAATGGTGCCGCCCTCCAGCACGTAGCGGTTCCCCATAAAGATGAGGTCGCCGCCATTGATATTCACTCGCCCGAGAATTACGGGGTCGGCGGCCGTGCCCCGCACTTGAAGGTTGGCAGCCGCCTGCAGGCTCAGTTCCCGGCTTACCAGGTTCACTCCCGTGGTGGATTGAGCCGCCACATTGAGGTGCACATTCTGGGCGAAACCCGCCGGCGGCGGCGCTGCCTCGGTGCCGGTGAACTGGCCGAGGAAGGTGGTCAAATCGAAATCTGGCGTGAAGGAAAGCTCGTTCACCTGCACGCGCCCACCCAGCAGCGCCGCCTCGCGCGTTCCCGTCAAGGTAAGGTTCAGGTCCAGTCCTTCGCGAATGCTTTGGGGATAAAGCAGGCGCATGTCTTTGGCCGCCAGGGCCAGGTCGAAGCGCAACGAAGGACGATAGATCAGCCCGCCGGACGCCGTGACCGTGCCGCCTCCCACGGTGCCCTGAAAATGCGTAATGTCCAGGCGATCGCGCGTAAGGGTAAGCGTCCCGTTGCCGTTCTGCAATCCAATAGGCGCGCTGCCCGAGGCCAGACTGGCATTGACGATTTGCACCTGCCCCTGAATGTTGGGATTGGCCCGCGCGCCATAGGAATTGATGTTGAGGCGCACCTCTCCGGAGCTGGTGATGTCGGGAGAAAACAGCTGTGCAATCTGCAGATTGATGTTGCCCAGCAGCAGCATGGAGGCGGGCGCCGCGCTGTTGGTGGGAATCGTGGCCTGCATTTGCAGGTTGGTGTCGGTGCCGCGAATGGTGGCGCGCTGCAGCGCCAGCACGCCATTCACGAAATCAATATGGATGGGACTGGCGGCGCCCAGGCGAATCGTATTTTTATAGTTCACCTGCAGCACGGGGATGGTGGCATGGGCGTTCAGCGCCGAACGGTTTTTCAGCGGTCCCTGCAGCGTGGCGTGCACCTCCGTCTCGCCTGACATGTCGGCCGCTTGCGCCGGGGCATAGAGAGCCAGGATGGGCTGCAGCGCCACCCTGCTGGTGTCAATGGCTGCGGTGGTGTAGTAGGCGCCGGTCAAGTCCATGCGCGCGTGCGCGCGGATCGCCGTGCCCACCACCTGCGAGTTCATGGCTACGGTGGCCACGTGATTGGCCACGTTGGCCTGCACCAGCAGCGAGTTGATGGTCTGATTCCGCATTGTCAGTTGCGGCACTTGCAGGGTGGCCGTCAGCTGCGGATTGTGAAAGTTTCCCTGCCCGCTGGCGGTCAGGTTTACCACGCCTGATACCGGCATGTTCCGGGCTTTTACTTCTTGTAGTTGCGCCAATTGAATGCCAACTGCGCGCAGTTGCGTGCTGTAGGTTTGCTGCCGCGGGTCGACGGTGAAAGTGGCCTGCGCCTCTCCCGCCCGCGGCAACTGCAATCCGAGGTTTCCCTGCACCTGCGTGCCGTTGCCGTGAAACTGCAGAGTGGCTGCCTGCAGGGGCTGGCCTTCGACCTGGGCCTTGGTCAGCTTGACGACGCCTTGCCCCGTGGGGCTGAGCTCCGAACCTTGCAGCGAAATGTTGAACGAGAGAGTCCCAAACGCCGGCAGTTGCTTCCCCGCCGTGCGTTCCAGATTTTCCAGATCGAGCTGCGAGCCGTTCAGCGTGATCTGCAAAGGGCTGGCGGAGGTGAACTTCCACTCCTTAAGCCCCACACTCAGGTTTAATCCAATGCGGCCTCTAGGAGCCGCCTGCAGCACCCCGTTCTGCAGGCTGGCCCGTGAGGGGCTGGCGCTTACGTTCGCACGCAATGATCGCCAGTCGCCGCCATTTACCCGCAGATTGCTCGCCGTCAGCAACCCCTGCAACTGCGGCCGGGCCGTGGAGCCGCGCACTGTTCCTGTAAAGCCGGCTTGCCCGTAGAGATTCAGGCCCTGGGTTGAGCTCGCCGGCAGAAAGCTTTGCAGTTCGTGCAGATTGCTGGAGATAAAGCGCACATTCAGAGCGGAGGCGGTGCTTAGTATTCCGTTCAGCGAAAGCGAGGTCTCCGGCGTGCGAATGTAGCTCGGCGCGAGAGCCAGCTGCTTATCGGCAGCGGTGTAACGCGCCTGGATCTGGCTGCTGATGGGCACACGCCGGCCTCCGCCCGCCGGCTGGAAGCTGCCCTGGACATTCGCCGCAATGTTCGCCGCCAGATTGTTCAGGGTCTTGCCCCAGGCGGCGTTCAAGTTGGCATTCGCAGTCCCGGCAAGCTTGAGGTCCTTAACCGCGGGAGAGTTGCTCATCGTGCTCAGCGCAGCCACGGAAACCTGGCGCAGAGCCGCCTGCAGGCGCGTGTGGCTGGCGCCGGATATGTTCGCCATGGTGGCGTTGCCGCTCAGTTGGCCGCCGAGCAGCAGGCCGCCAAGGTTGGTCACGTACAAATTGCCTTTTTCCAGCCGATAGTCGGCGCGCAAATCACGCAGGGCGCCACGAATGCTGCCGCTGGCGACGCGCAGCACCGGGCTGCTCAGCTTTCCCTCCAGCTTGGCTGTTTCCAGCATGGGCCGGTTCGGCTGGCTCTGATACTGCATGCCACCTGCCAAGTGAATATCGCCCGCCGGCAGCGATGGATTCTTCAGGATGCGCGCGAACTGCGCGGTATCCAGCAACGCCGTGTAGTTGGCCTGCAGGTGCGGGTTCGTATAATCGCTGAGGGTCGCGTTCAGGACGAATTGCGAACGCCCGCTGCTCAGCACGGCACGCTGCAACGTAAACTGCGTCGGGCTGGCGATGAAACCGGCCTGCAGGTCATGGGGAATGGGGTTGAACGTTCCCATCTGCAGCCGCCCATTGCTGTAGCTCATGCTGCCGGCGTAGCTGCGGTCAGCCGTATGGAACGCGGACTGAAACTGCAGGTTGTGCAGGTCGGCGTTCAGCACGCTCTTGCGGTTGTTGTAGTAGACCTCGCCTTGATCCAGCAGGGCGTGCCGCACCCCCAGATCGAAGACGCTAGTGTGACTCTGCCCGCCCGTGCTCTTCGTTTGCGGCAGATTGTCCGTGCCGTGCCGGTCCACAAACACTCGCACCACCGGATGATTCACGGCTAATGTATTGAAGTACCACTGCCGGCGCAGCAGCGAAGTGACTTGTACTGCCAGGCCGATGTGGTCCACCTGCAGCAGCGGAGGCGTCTGGTAGGGCGGAGCGCCATACACGGTCACGCTGTACAAATCCAGCGTAGGGCTGATGCCGGAGAAGTGCAGGGCGTAGTTCCCCACATTAAGCCGCGTGCCCAGCGAAGCAGTCGCCTTTTGCTCAGCCACGTTCAGGATGTACTGGTGAACCCGGTTGCTCTTCAGAATAAGAATGACGCCGGCCACCAGAAGAAGGATCAGAACAAGCACGCCTACGCCCACCCAAAGCAGCACGCGCCGCCAGCTCTGCCGCCTCGGCGGCGGCTGGGGTGGTTGCTCCGGTGGCAGCCACCGGTCGCGGTCAGGA
The DNA here is from genome assembly GCA_035496015.1 of Terriglobales bacterium. GTDB lineage: Bacteria > Acidobacteriota > Terriglobia > Terriglobales > Acidobacteriaceae > JAICWP01. The sequence continues at coordinate 6,988 of DATJFA010000177.1, forward strand.
GGAATCGGCGGTACAGGTGCGGCGCTCAAAATGCTTGTCCTATGGTTACGAAGAATTGTGTAGCTTTGATTCCTGGCACGGAATTAAGGTTGTGACCCAGGTCAATGCGGATCGGCCCCACCGGGGTCGTATAACGCAAACCGATGCCCACACTGTTTGTGTAATCCCGGCCGAAGTTGTGAAAGCCGATGCGCTGGTACACATTGCCCCCGTCGTAAAACGGCACCACGCCCAGGTTCTTGTGCACCAGGGGCAGGTCGTAACTGATTGGAATGCGGAACTCAGAATTGAGAATGAACATCTGATTCCCGCCCACCGGCACGGTTATGAAAGCACAAGTAGAAGACACCCCGGGTGTGCCGCACGCGGGAATCGTTTTCTGCGGGCCGGCGCCATTCAGAGGGAAACCGCGCAGTGTGCTGCCGCCGCCGGAAAAGAATTTCTCACTGAGGGGCACGTGGCTGTTCCCGAACGGCTGCTCTAAGCCAATACGCAGGCTGTTGGCCCAGATGATGCCGTGAAAAACGTTCTTGTAGTACGCCGTCTGCAGCATCAGCCGGGCAAAGCTGAAGTTAGAACCCAAAACGCTGGGACTGATGCTCAGCTCATAGGTCTCGTAAATGCCCTTGTGGGCATCCAGTGCGTTGTCGCGCGTGTCGCGGATAAAATTGGCGGAGAAAGTCGAGAGGCGCACATGGCGGTCCGAAGCGGGCACGAGCCCGGGAATGAGCAGGCGCGTCAGCCCCGTTTCGCTGAAGTTCCAGCGCAGAAAAATGTTATCGGTCTGGTCAGGGTTCAAGGGATGCTGAAACTGCAAACCGGTGTTCGCCTGACGCGAGGTGAAGATAGGATTTTCGCTGTTGTGCTCCCCGCCCAGCGAGGCCGTAGCCTTCCACCTGGTCCAGCGGAAATCCGGGTCTATGTAGCTGATCGAGCCTTGCTGGTCCAGGCGTCCGGCAAGGCCGGAGATAGTGAATGACTCGCCCTGCCCACGCACATCACTGCGCGTGTACTCGAACGAGCCCCGCGGTCCCCAAAACGTTTTTTGGCTGGTCTTAAACTTAGAGGGCAGGCCCACAGGCGGCAACCCGGGCAATGCTACTGTACCGCTGGGCACGCTGCCTCCCCGGTTGATCACTTCGAAGCCGAAACCATAGGTAATGGAGTTCCGATTGGCCTCGTGCACCTTGATCAGCACATTCTCGTCGCGCTGCGTGGTGATGCGCCGGCGCGGGTCAATTTCCGCCCAGTCATAGATGCCGGTGGTGTAAAGCCGGCTTTCCGAGGCCAGCATGTCACTTTCCCGCAGCGGCTTGTTCGGCTGCAGGCTGGCCGTGTCGCGGCTGATGAGCCTGGGATTGCTGTGCCGCCGGCCCAGCGTCATCACTTTGGCAATGCTCACCTGTGGCCCTTCGAATATTTGATATGTGACCACCAGTTGATGAGGTTGCTTGGGCAGCGGCTGCACGTTCTCCCGGAAGGTGGCCGTGAGATACCCCAGGTCCAGGTAGCTCGCCATGATGCGATTGCGATCCTCGTTCACGTTCCTCTGCGAATAGGGCCGGCCCTGGGCCAGCAGCAGGCCCTGTGGCGCCAACCGCTCGATTGGCACGGCGTTGTTGCCCTGGATTTGCAAGGCTTCCACGATGTCCTGCGGTCCTTCATCGACCTGAAACGTGACCAGAACATTGCCATTGCTGTGCGTGGCGACTTGGGGGATCACCTTCACGTTGCTGAACCCGGCAGCCTTGTAGATGTTTTCCAGATTAGTCACGCTGGTGCGCACCAACTTGTGGCTGAAGCTGCCGTGCCCGAACCACCCTGCCTTTTTGACGGCGACGTGCGGCATCAGTTGGGCCTCGGGCATGTGCCGGTTGCCGGCGATCGTCACCGCCCCCACCTTGTGCCGAGGCCCTTTGGTGATCTGGTACACGATGGTCTCGCCCTTAGCCTGCTGCTGCACATTGCTGGTGACCTGCACATTGAAGTAGCCCTTGGACTGAAGGTAGGAGACCAGGTTCTGGCGTCCTTCCTGGATCAGTTCCGGATCGACACCAATCTGGTCATAGACCGGCAGCAACTTCGATTTATCCCAGCTCCATATGTGAGCGCCCAGCACTTTCACGTGCACAATGGGCCCGGTCTGCACCTGGAAGCTCACGTCGGCGCGGTTGGTTTGCGGGTTGTAATTGGCACCGATGAGCCGCACCTTGGCCGCCAGGTGCCCTTGCCCGCTGAGTGCGTTCTCGATATAGCGGGTGGCGTTCTGCAGCGTCTTCATTTTGTAAGTTTTGCCGGGGCGTATGGCGGAGCCGCGCAGGCGGGCCAGAATAGAATGCACTTTGCCACGCAGAAAATTCGATTCCTGTGGCGTAGTTCCCGTGATGATCACACGGCCAAACTTCGCCCGCCGGCCCAGGGTCACATGAAAAATGACGTCAGCAATGCCGTATTGCGGGTGATTTTCCAGGCTGGTTTCGACGTTGGATAGAAAATAGCCGCTGCGCCGCAGATATTGCTGCAAGTCATTGCGTGCGTCCTGCACGTCTACTGGGGTGTAGACGCCACGAGGGGGGTAATTGGTCACTTGCAAGAGGCGGGCGTAGGCGAAATGCTCTAAAGCCCCGGGAAATTCATAGATTCCGAAATACACGCCCGGCTCCAGCACCAGCAGCACGCGCACTCCGCCCGGCTCCGGACGCACCTCCAGCTGGACTTCCTGAAACTTGCCGCTGCGCTTCAAGGCAGCAATGCTCTGGTTCACCTTGGCGATAGAAAAAGGCTCTCTGGCGTGCTGGACCAGGAGGTGCTGAAACTCAGCGAGATTCAGATCGGGCCTGCCCGCCAGTTCGACTGAAGTCACGTTCTGGCCCTCGTAGGAAGGCAGCACTTCCTCGGTGAAACGCGACGTCTTAGGCGGCTCTCCCGGCGCTTGCGGGCTCTGGGCCAGTGCGGCATCTGGCAAAGATGCAAGGAGGAAAACCAGCATTATGACGGAAGAGTAACGCCGGCAGCTCCGCAGCTCGGCTGCGAGAGGCGTCTTCCCTTTTTGCTGGCCCCATCGTCTTTGCACAACACCACACCTGATGATGACTTTGAGAACTCGCGACCCGAACTACTGGGGTGAGATGAACAGTTTCCGGCAAGTGTTTGTCCAAGGCTGAACCAAAGAAGTGATGGCTGCTTATTTTCAAAAGACGTCTTTTAGGGAGGAATTCTGGAGGCGATTCACAGCTATCCCGAATGGCTGAGGGCGGCATCGGACTACGAACAACCTGCTTTGCTTACCCCTTTGCCGGTTGTAAGGGAGTGGACGAAGAGATTCGTTTCACTCCCTGTTCACTGCAGTGCGGTGAGCACCATGGGCTTCGCGCGTGTGATCACAACGGTGTGCTCGTAATGGGCTGAAAGGGCCTGATCGGCGGTGACTACCGTCCAACCGTCGGAAGAGACAAAAGATTTGTCTATGCCCGCCGTGATAATAGGCTCGATGGTGATTACCAAGCCTTCGGTGAGTGCTGCCGAAGACCTACGATCCTCGAAATTGGGCACCTGGGGAGCTTCGTGAATAGTGCGGCCAACTCCATGCCCGCACCACTGACGTAAGACTTCGAAGCCGGCCGCGCGCACTTCCTTCTCCACCGCGCGCCCAATGCCGGAAATCCGGCTGCCAGCCCGGGCCACGGACCGCGCGCTCTCAAACGCGCTCTGGGCGCATTGGGCGAGCCGGCGCGCTGTCAAGCTGGCGGGCGGCACCGCAACCGTGACCGCCGCATCAGCAACATAGCCGTCCTTCTGGGCCGTCAGGTCCAGCTTCACCAGATCACCAGGCTGCACGGTTGTGTGATGGCTGGGCACACCATGTACAACCTGTGAGTTCAGGCTGATGCAGCTTGCCCCGGGAAAACCATAGACCAGGGCGGGCGAGGATTCCGCACCCCACCGGGCGAGTTCACAAGCGGCTATCAGGTCCAGTTCTGCGGTAGTAATGCCCGGCCGCACTGCTCGCGCCATCACCTGGAGAGTGAGCGCCACAATCCGGCCAATCGCCTGCAATCCGGCCAAATCTTCGGGCGACTGAATGGACATAACCTGCACATTCTATACGCGCTTCGTTCACGGCGCCGAAGTGACATTGTGCCGCCCTCCGTTCTGTGGCACAGTTTGAGTAGTTAAGGGCGGGAGGAACCCATGAAAGCCGTCCACCAAGCGCTTTTCGCAGCCACCGCGCTGCTCCTCGTGGTGCTTGTCGTCCCGGTGCTGGCGCAAGATGCGTCCGATCAGCAATCCGATTCTGGCCAGTCCTGGAATTCCAGCACCAGCCTGCAGGACCAGTCCGGAAATACCAATCCCACGCGTGTAACCCAATCTCACCGGGAAGAGAATGGCAGGCAGATTGATGTGCAGACGCTGGAAACAAAAAGCATAGACGGCGGCTCGCAAGTCTACGGACAAACCGAGACGGAGACGGTGAAGGTGGGCGCCACCACCACGCGGGTGATCACCAGGCATTACGTGACCAACACTGACGGCGAGAAAGTGGTGAACAGCGTAACCACGGAGGAGAAACACGAGTTGCCCGATGGCGGAGCGAGCGTGACGCGCTCGGTTTCCAGCCCTGACGCC
>DATJFA010000178.1:0-2148 GCA_035496015.1 Terriglobales bacterium
ATGGCCACCTATTTTGATACGATCTTGCCGTGTTTGAAGTGAGCAAGCCACCGGTTGCTCCTATGCCTGCTGGCGATCCCGGTGCCCGCGATCTGGCGAACTCAGCCGGGGCCGCGGCACCGCGGTATTCGTGGAAGCGGCAGCTGTTTCCGACGCTGCGCTACCTGATGCGGACTGAGGTGCATACTTTTGCATTCTCGGTGGCCGCTAACGCCATCCTTTCCTTTTTCCCCTTCGTGGTCCTTCTGATGACGTTGATTCGGCGGGTGTTCCACTCCAGCCTGATGTACGGCGTCGTCCTGCAATTGCTGCGCGATTACCTGCCCGCGGGCCAGGAATTCGTCATCCGCAACCTCAATGCCCTGGTCGGCGCGCGCCATCGCGTGCAGTTGTTTTCACTGGTCATGCTGCTCATCACTTCCACCGGCGTGTTTGTGCCCCTGGAAGTCGCGCTCAACCGCGTGTGGGGATTTCCCAAGAATCGCTCTTATCTGGGCAACCAGCTGATTTCGCTGGGACTTGCGTTTGCTTGCGGTTGCTTGGCATTGTTTTCTGTGTTTCTGACCGCCGGCAACCAGCAACTTCTGCAATTTATGTTCCTGGGACACAGCGGCAATTTCGTATTCCGCGGCGCCGCCTTCCTGGTGATGAAAACTTTTGCCATCGCCGCCAGCATCACCATTTTCTTCCTGATTTACTGGCTGCTGCCTAATGGGCGGGTGCCGGTGCCGGCGGTGCTGCCGGCGGCGGTCATCACCGGTCTGGTTTCTGAAGTGCTGAAATACGGCTACATCCTCGCCCTGCCACGGCTCAATTTCCAGGAGGCGTATGGGCCCTTTTCCATCTCCGTTACCCTGATGATCTGGGCCTTTCTCATGGGCTTGCTGCTGCTGGCCGGGGCCTACGTTTCTGCGTTTGGACATACTTCCCGCACCTCCTAGCCTGCTGTCAGCGATCTCGAGGCGTTCCCGATTGGGGAAGCCGGTCTGCAGATAAATGAGGAAAAGTGCTTCGCGAGCTCTCCCGAGGATTAGGCTTGGGTTGAGGAAACAAAAGCTCCTCTCAGGTTCGTTGTGAGCCCCAGATTGCACCTCCGCGCACTCCGGGTGGCTCTGGCCGTGGGATTGGGATGTTGTCCTCTGACCTACGCCGCCGGCCCCGCTCCCCTCAGCCTTTCTCAATTGACCCGCAAAGCAGGATTTATCTTCGCCGGCCGTGTGCTGCGCGTGGAGCGCCCGGCGCCGCAGCCAGACCGGGCACTGGTGGTGCGGATCACCTTGCGAGTCGATCAGGCCCTGCGCGGCGTGCGCCGCGGCCAAACCTTCACCCTGACGCAATGGGCAGGAGCGTGGGATAACGGCCCGCAGTACCGTCCCGGGCAGCGCCTCTTGCTGTTCCTGTATCCCCGCAGCCGCACCGGACTGACCAGCGTGGTAGGCGGCCGGCTGGGCCAGTTTGACCTGGATGCCAGCGGAAATATCGTGTTGCGAGACGACCAAGAGCGCATCCTGGTGAACCAGCAGGACCATCGCCGGATGCGTCCCCTACCGCTTGCGAAGTACCGCTACCGGGACTTCGCCGGCCGCATACAACGAGCTGGTGACGAATGAAAATCGAATCCCACAGCGAAGGGCATTTTGCCCACAGGCTGTGCGGGAGTGCCGGGGTTTTCCTGACGGTGCTTGCCGGGCTATTCGGGTGCGCCCCATGGCTGCATGCGGGCGGCCCATTGAAGGTTGCCGGAGTCAACGGTTTTGATCCCGGGACAGCGGGCACGGCACTCACCTGGTCGCAGGGCGCTGTGCTCTACTACACCGACCAGGGGGATTTAAGCCCGGCACTAACGCAAGCAGAGGCCAACGCCTTTGTGGCGGACGCATTCCTGCGCTGGACTTCCGTTTCCACCGCCGCCCTGAGCGCTACCCGGGCGGGCCAACTCGATGAGGATGTGAATGGCGGCAACGTCATTTTCCTCGGCAACGGCCAGGTCAATATACCGGCCGATATCCAGCCTAGAGCGCTGGCCAAGCCGGTGGCCATCGTGTATGACACAGACGGCAAGGTGACTGATGCGCTGTTAGGCCAGGGCGCCGGCGGCGCCGATATGTGCTCCAGCAACGCCGTCTATGGTGGTCCGGACAACTACAC
>DATJFA010000179.1:0-3881 GCA_035496015.1 Terriglobales bacterium
CTTTTCCAGCGCATCCTGCAATTGCTTGCGGATCAGCTCCACCCCGGCGCGGAAGTCCTCGTGCTTCTGCACTTTGATTTGCAGAGCGCGGTCGAAGCTGTCCAAAATTGGCAGCAGGTTCTTGAGCGCGTCCGTCAGCGCGAAGTCCTTGTACTCCTGCTGCTCGCGCGCGGCGCGTTTGCGGGCGTTATCGAACTCCGCCTGCAGCCGTGCCATGCGGTCCAGCAGCAGATTGCGTTCCGCCTGCACCTTTTCCAATTCACCGCGCAGGGCAGAGACATCCTCGCCCGCCGCTGGCGCTTGTGCCTGCTCCTCCGAGGTCTCCTCGGCGGGGGGCAATTCGTGTTCCAGGTCCAGATCCCGCGGTTCCGTTTCGGTTTTACCGTTGCTCCTTGCCATATTTCACTCTGATTCGTTCAGGATTCGATCGAAGAGGCGCGCTATATACGACACTGCCGTAATGGTGTGCTCGTAATCAATGCGCGTGGGTCCAATTACGGCCAGCGAGCCCATCACCTCGCCGCCCACCCGCGCCGGCGCCCCAATCAGCACCAGATTGCGCATGTGCGGCTGGTTCTCTTCCAAACCGATGATCACCCGCACCGCCTCTTCTTTCGTATTCAGATAAGCGCTCAGCAGGTCAGCCAGCTTTTCCTTTTCCTCCAGGGTCTTCAGCAATTCACGCAACCGCTGCCGGTCCTCTTCGCTGACTACCAGATTGGAGGTGCCCTCCACCCACACGGTCTGCTTGCCTTGCTCGCTTTCCAGGGCTCCTTCGCGGTAGAGCGCCTCCACCGACTGCATCAGCCGGTCATACTCGCTGCGTTCCTGCTCGATGCGGCGCGCCAGTTCCGTGCGCAGTGCGTCCAGAGTCCAGCCCCTGAAATTCTCGTTGATGTATCGCGAAGCCGAGTCCAGGTCCGACTGCCCCAGGTCGCGGCTCATGCGCAGCACGCGGTCGCGCACTACCCCAGCGCGCGTCACCACTACGGCCAGGACTTTCTGCTCCGCCAGGCGCGAAAAATAAACATGGTCGAGCGCGTTGCGCGAGCCGCCCGTGGTCATGGTTACGCCCACGCTGTGCGAAATCAGCGACAGCACGTGCGAGGTGCGCTCCATGAACTCGTCCGGGTTGCTGATCCCCTGCAGCACGCCCTTGATCATGTTGGCGTCCTCTGGCGCAATCTGCGCCTTGCCCGTCAACTGCTCCACGTAATAGCGGTAGGCCTCGCTGGTGGGCACGCGTCCGGCGGAAGTGTGCGGCTGCTCCAGGTAGCCGGCGTCCGACAAGTCCGCCATCACGTTGCGAATAGTGGCCGCGCTCAGACCTTCCCGGCTGCCCCGCGCCAGCACACGCGATCCCACCGGCTCGCCCGTGGAGATGAATGTCTCCACAATGGCGGTCAGAATCTCCCGCTCCCGTTCCCCCATGGGCCCAGGCTGTGCCATCGTAATTACGATGCGAGCGCCCCTGAGCTGCCCAGGACCGCTCACGAATTCTCCTAAGTACTTTAGATGCTGCCGATTAGCTTATGATTCACGCCTCGCAGAAATTACCCTCCGCCAGGCCGGCTGGCCGCGGGCAGCTTGACCACGCCCGGCTTCAAGGATAGCTTAATTTCCTTCGTGTCAAAACTGCTAAAAGTCTCCCGCAGGTGGTTTTTGAAGGCCTCTGCCGCCTTGGGAGGGTGGACCGCATTCGCCGCTACACCGGTGTTCAACAACATGCCCAGCACTCGTCAAAGCAAATCTGCCAAATCGGAAAGCAAGCCGGGCGTCATCGTCGTGGGCGCCGGCGCCTTCGGGGGCTGGACCGCCCTCTACCTGCTGCGCCGGGGAGCGCAGGTGACCCTGATTGACGCCTGGGGTCCGGGGAACTCCCGCGCCAGCTCCGGCGGCGAAACCCGTATCATTCGCGGCACCTATGGCCCCAACCAGCCCTACACCAGGATGGCCGCCCGCGCCCTCCAACTCTGGCAGGAAAACCAGAAGCGCTGGAACCGCACCCTCTTTCGCCGCATGGGCGTGCTCTGGATGATCGCCCGCGACGACGATTCCTACGAAAAAGGCTCTCTGCCCATGCTGAGAGAAGCCGGCATGCCTTACGTGGAAATGAACTACAACGACCTCTCCCGCGCCTACCCGCAGGTGAACTTTGACGGCGTGCGCTGGGCCATTTTCGAGCCCGAGAGCGGCGGCCTCATGGCCCGCGAAGCCTGCGCCGCCGTGCGCGACGCCTTTATCGCGGAAGGTGGCACCTACCGGCAGCTGGCGGTGGATCCGCCGGAGATTCGCGGCGGTGAACTGCAGGACCTGAGCTTCAACAACGGAAACGGCAGGATCGCATCCAGCCGCTACGTCTTCGCCTGCGGCCCCTGGCTGGGCAACATGTTCCCCGACGTAATCGGCGAAAAAATCCGCCCCACCCGCCAGGAAGTATTTTTCTTTGGCACTGCGGGCGGCGACATCCGCTTCAACCCGGAGAAAATGCCCATCTGGGTAGACCACGGCGAGCGTTTCTTTTATGGCTTCCCGGTTATAGAGCGCCGCGGCTTCAAGATTGCCGATGACACCCGTGGGCCCATGTTCGATCCCACCAACGGCCAGCGCGTGGCCAGCGCCGAGGGCCTGGCCAGCGCCCGGGAGCACCTTGGCCTGCGCTTTCCGATGCTGAAGCACGCGCCTCTGCTGGAGTCGCGCGTCTGCCAGTACGAAAATTCGCCCGATCAGAACTTCATCATGGATCGTCACCCGCGCGCCGGCAATGTGTGGCTGCTGGGCGGCGGCTCCGGCCACGGCTTCAAGCACGGCCCTGCCGTGGGCGAAATGGCCGCCGAAATGGTGATGACAGAAAAAATCCCCAACCCGCTCTTCGCCCTCGGTCGCTTCAAGTAGCCTGCAGGCGGGAGATGTTTTCAAATATAAAACTTACTCTCCTGTCATCCTGAGCGCAGCCGAGCGATTCGCTTGCAAATTGCTCGGCGGAGTCGAAGGACCCCTGCGTTCGTACGCGCCCTCTCAGCCGTCGAAAGGCGTTCTCTGTGTCCTTCCGTTCAAATTGTGAAACAACTGTCATCCTGAGCGAGCGCGACCCGAGCTTGCGAGGGAAGCGCGAATCGAAGGACCTCTGCGTCATTCAACCCGCAGTTAAGGCCTATGGGTGTTCTCTTCAGAAATCTGAACAACTCTTCACTGCGAAGGTCTACGTTGAGCCGCAGAGCGGCGACCGAAAGTAGCCCGCCACTTCAGTGCGGGTAGGCGTAGGCCTGCGGTTAAAGTCCCGTAGGGACGGCTGACCTTACGCGCTCCCAAAGCTGGCCGCGGCCGCTTCGGCGCTGGGATGGATGGCAACAATGTTGTGCACGTTGGTGAGCTTCAGCACGTCCTCTACGAGGCCCCTGGCGCCGGCCAGGCGCAGTTCGCCACCGCTCTGCTTCAGCAGCCCGCACACCATCATGATGATGCCCACGCCGGTACTATCCAACCGGCTGACGTTGCTCAGGTCGAGCACCACTTTCTTTTCCTTGTCCCGCACCAGCGCCGTTCCCATCCATTCCAGGTGCTGGGCGTCCCGGCCCAGAATGATTCTTCCTGCCAGTTCCAGAACAATCACGTCCGGAGGAATGCGTTTGGAGTGGATTTCCAGCACGGGCGTTCCTTTCGTACAGCGCACTTACGAGGCGCACGAAGTTTGCCCTGCGGCGGACTAGAAGTCAAATGGTGAGTGTAGATGCTGTCTGCGGGTGTAGGCTCTTCCTGACTCCTGACTCCTGACTCCTGACTCCTGACTCCTGACTCCTGACTCCTGACTACTGACTACTGGATCTGAATTACGTTTTCACCCGCCGCTGCCTTGATTTCCCCTAAGCGGCCCGCCACTT
>DATJFA010000180.1:0-7438 GCA_035496015.1 Terriglobales bacterium
TGCCAACCCTGTTGCTTCGGCTTGACAGCAGCTGCAAGCAGCAGAAAGCAAACGGAAATCGCAGCGGACTCGGAATGACAAGGAAGGGAAGAAAGAAAATGTCGGCTCGTTCGAAAAGGCAGTCCCAGTGATTTTTAAGCCACGTGGCGTGAAAAGACCGCTGTTCCCCTGGTTACTAACCGGCCTCATCCCGTTTCGTGGCGCTTCCGAACGAGCCGACGCGGAGAGTATTGCAACGCTGGTGCCAAACGTCTCGGCTCACAAAGCATGAAATTCAGCGCGATTTGCCTGTGGCAGAACCGTAAAGTTGCTGAATACCCGGAGAGAAGACAAGACAGCAGGCGGCGGGGCACCTATTTTGAAACCGCGGATGCAACCGCTGAGCACACGCGTACCAGCGGTTGCGCAGTTAGCTTTTCCCCACACCGGAGGGGTAGGGGCGGGGAGTTCTTCAGTAACCCTCAAAATGCTTGCTAAGTGCGCTAAAATCCGAGCTAAACCAATGCTTTAGGCAATTGGGGTTTAGCTGGCGCCCGGCCGCAAGCCTTGCCCGGCGGAGGTAAATCTAAGGACTGGAGTCACTTACATGTGGAAACGCAAGGAAGAAGAGGAAGCAGAGGCAGCCGCCAGGGCGCAAAGCAGCTTTGGACCGGGCCGTCCTGAGTCGCCGCGCATGACCGCTCCGGTAAGCGGAACCGCCCACATCGGCCGCTCGGTGGCCATCAAGGGTGAGCTCTCCGGCAGCGAGGACCTGTACATAGACGGCCACGTGGAGGGCAACATTGAGTTGCCGGGAAGCAATTTGATGGTCGGTCCCAACGGGCGCGTGCGCGCCGGTATTCGCGCGCGGGGAGTGATCATTGAAGGCAAGGTGGATGGCGATATTGAAGCCACGGAGCGGGTCGAGCTCAGGAAGACCGCCGTGCTGATGGGCAGCATCGTCACCCAGCGCGTTTCCATCGAAGATGGAGCGTACTTCAAAGGCGGAGTGGACGTGAAACGGCAGGCGGCCCCGGCGCCGCAGCAGCAGCCGGCAGCTCTGCCACGGCCGGAAGTAAAGCGGGAAAGCGCCCCGGTGGCAGCTTCCGCTGCGGCACAGGCCGGTGGCACTGTCGCGCTGCCGAAACCGCCGCTGGCGGAACAAAAGAAATCCTGATTACTCCCCGCGCCTTAACGCGATACACTAGGGCTCAAATCGTACGCGCAAGCCGGTGACGGCCTTCCATGGGTTCTGTGGCGCAGAGTCTTCGAAAATTATTCCGCGGCGGCTCCAGCGCGGAGCCGGCTCAGACGCCAAAACCGCGCGCACAGACGCGAGTTTCGCGCCGTTCCAGTGGGTTGGGAGAACTGACACGGGCCTTTGCAGGACGAGAGGGTCTGTGCGTCTTGGATATAGGTCCTACTTCCCCGGATAACATTCAGCACTTCACCGCACTCGGCTACAAGGTCTACAGCGAAGACGTGCTGCTGGCCTCCCGCGACCGGCAGTATGTTTCTAGTGATGCCGAAGGCAAGCAGGCGGTGGATGAGAAGCGGTTCTTGAGCGACAACCTTAACTACGAGCCGCAAACCTTTGATGCGGTGCTGTGCTGGGACATGGCCGACTACATGGAGGAACCGCTGGTGAAGCCGGTGGTGGCTCGTCTCTGGTCGGTGCTCAAGCCCGGGGGATTGGTCCTGGCCTTTTTTCACACCAAGGACGCGGGGCCGGACGCCCCCTTTTACCGCTACCACATTGCCGGCACCGACAATATTGAGCTGCAGCTGTTGAACGGCGGAAACGCCCGCAATGGCAGCACGCCGGGGTGGCGGCTGCAGCGCGTCTTCAATAACCGCCACATCGAAAACCTCTTCCGCGACTACGCCAATATCAAATTCTTCCTGGCTCGCGATAACGTGCGCGAAGTTATGGTCAAGCGCTAGGGAAGCTCTGATTAAGTTCATCTCTGTCATCCCGAGCGAAGCAGAATTGCCTCTTTATTAGGCAATTCTGCGGAGTCGAGAGCCTGCCCTGAGCTTGCCGAAGGGGACCTTGCGTTTCTTGTGTCGTACTTAATCAGAGTTTCCCTGGGGTTTTATCTCCAGTGGCGGGCATTCCTCCTAACAAAAAAGAGAGGCAGCATGGTGTCCGGAGCCAGCGAGCTTCGTCTAAGTAAGCTTCGGCAGGTGTTTTTACCGGGGGCCGGCCGGACCAAAATGGGCGCAGGCAGCGGTAGTGGCGCGGGCAAAAAGTTCCCTTCGCCTTGACTTTCTGAGACACTGGATAACGTCAAGGAATATGGCTGGTTGCCCGTCTAAGGGTAGCCGGCCTGGGCCAGAGCTTGAGTATGCAGAATCCAATCCGAGGAAGAAGGCTGACGCCGGCGGGCTGGGTCGCGGCCGCGCTGATCGTGTCGGCCGCAGGCCTGCTCTCGGGATGCAGCGAGGGGGATGTTGCCGCCTCCATGCAGGCGCCCCCGCCGCCGCAGGTGAAGGTGATGGCGGCGGAGCTGCGCACCGTGCAGGAAACCAGCGAGTACGTGGCCACCATCAAGTCGCGCAACTCGGCCACCATCCAGCCGCAGGTGGAAGGGCAGATCACGAAGATTTTTGTGCGCTCAGGCGAGCGGGTGCGCGCGGGCGCGCCGCTGCTGGAAATTGATCCCCTCAAGCAGCGGGCCACGGTGAACAGTTCCGAGGCTACCGAGCGCCAAAAGCAGGCCAACCTGGAATGGGCTAAGACCCAGTTGGAGCGCGCGAAGAAGCTGTACGCGGCGGGAGTTGTGAGCCGCCAGGACCTCGACCAGGCGCAGACCGGTTATGACGCGGCGCAGGCGGATTTGGCCTCGCTCAATGCGCAAGTCAAAGAGCAGCAGGTGCAGCTGCAGTATTACCGGGTCGTGGCGCCGAGCGACGGCATCGTAGGCGACATTCCGGTGCACGTGGGCGACCGGGTGACCAACTCAACCGTGCTGACCACGGTGGACCGCAACACTGATCTGGAGGCCTACATTCAGGTGCCGCTGGAGCGGGCCACGCAGTTGCGGCTGGGCCTGCCGGTAGACATCGTGAGTGATACCGGAGCGGTGCTGGCTAAGTCGCGCATCACCTTCATCTCGCCGCAGGTGGATACCGGCATGCAGTCGGTGCTGGCGAAGGCGCTCATCGCTAACCCGCGGCGGGAAATTCGCTCGGCGCAATTTGTGCGGGCGCGGGTGGTGTGGAGTTCGCATCCGGGGCTCATGATTCCAGTCACTGCGGTGGTCCGCATTAGCGGACAATACTTCGCTTTTGTAGCGGAGCAGGGAAGTAAAGGATGGGTGGCGCGGCAGACGCCGGTGCAGGTGGGCGACATTACCGACAGCAGTTACACCGTGCTGGGTGGTATCAAGCCCGGCGACCAGGTGATTATCTCCGGGACGCAGAGCCTGGCAGATGGAGCGCCGGTGAGCGTAGCTAATTAGGGCGGGTAGCCGGCGTCTCGCCTTCACAGGGACACCAGGAACTCGGTGGTGCGCGCGAGATGCTTCGGGGCTGAAGCCCTCAGCATGACTCCCAGCTAACGTAGGGGCGAGCGGCGTGTTCGTTGATTTCTTCATAAGACGGCCGGTATTTGCCACGGTGTGCTCGCTGTTCATCGTGATCGCGGGCGCGGTGTGCATTCCCCTGCTGCCGGTGGCGCAGTATCCGCAACTGGCGCCGCCGCAGGTCACGGTGACCAGCGTATACACCGGCGCCAACGCGCAAACCGTGGAATCGGCGGTAACCACGCCGCTGGAGCAGGCAATCAACGGCGTCGAGGGCATGCGCTACATCACCTCGGCCAGCACCAACGATGGCGTCAGCCAGATCACCGTCACTTTCGATCTGTCGCGCAACCTGGACGTGGCCGCCGTGGACGTGCAGAACCGCATCTCCACGGTCACCGGGCGGCTGCCCACCGAAGTAAACACTACCGGCATCACCATCACCAAGAATTCCAGCGCCTTCGTGCTGGCGGCGGGTTTCTATTCCGACGACAACCGCTACAACAACGCCTTTATCAGCAACTACATTGACGTTTACGTCAAGGACGCGCTGAAGCGGATTCCAGGCGTTGGCGACGTGATGATTTTTGGCGAGCGCAAGTACGCCATGCGGTTGTGGCTGGACCCGGTGCGACTGGCCGCGCGCGGCCTGACCGCCAGCGACGTGGTGAATGCCTTGCGCGAGCAGAACGTGGAGATCGCCGCCGGGCAGGTAGGAGCGGAGCCGGCCCCGCCCAACCAGCTCTACCAGATCAGCGTGCGCGCCGTGGGCCGCCTGAGCGAAGCCTCAGAATTCAACAACATCATCCTGAAGACGGGCGCCGACGGCAGCCTTATCCGCCTGCGCGATGTGGGGCGCGCGGAGCTGGGCGCGGAAGCTTACAACAGCAACCTGGCTTATAACGGCTACGAGTCCATCGGCTTCGGCGTGATGCAGTTGCCCACTGCCAACGCCATTGACGTGGACCGCGCCACGCGCGCCGAGCTGGCGCGGCTGGCGAAGTTCTTTCCCCCGGGTCTGAAATACGCCATCGCATTCGACACCACCACGGTGGTCGGTGAATCCATCCGCGAAGTGCTTTACACCCTGCTGCTGGCCATCGGGCTGGTAGTGCTGGTAATGTTCTTCTTTCTGCAGGACTGGCGCAGCACCCTGATTCCAGCGGTAACTATCCCCGTGTCGCTGGTGGGGACGTTCGCCTTCATCAAGCTGCTCGGCTTCTCCATCAATACGCTCACGCTGTTCGGCATCACGCTGGCGACGGGGCTGGTGGTAGACGACGCCATCGTAGTGATCGAGAACGTGAAGCGGCATATGGGCGAGGAGCACATCAACTCGCACGTGGCCGCGTCGGAAGCCATGGGCGAAGTAACGGGCGCGGTGATTGCCACATCTCTGGTATTGGTTTCAGTGTTCGTGCCGGTGGCATTCTTCCCCGGCACCACCGGGCTGCTCTATAAGCAGTTTTCGCTGACCATCGCCTTCTCCATCATCCTTTCCGCGTTCAACTCGCTGACCTTTACGCCGGCGCTGTCGGCTCTGGTTTTGCGGGGCGAGACCACGAAAGGCCGCTTCTTCTCGGCGGTGGAGGCCGGTATACATGGAGCCACGAGCACTTACCGGCATGCTGCGCGGCGGGCGCTGCGTTTCCGCTGGGCCCTGCTAGTGCTGTTCTTCGCCGGCCTGGGGCTGACCTATTGGGTGTTCAAGAAAGTGCCCACGGGGTTCGTGCCCGACGAAGACCAGGGCTATTTCATGGTGACGGTGCAATCCCCGGAGGGAGCATCGCTGGCCTACACCTCGAAAATCATGGAGCAGGTGCAGGAGGTACTGGCGCGCAACAAGACTATCCAGGGCGTTTTCAGCGTGGCCGGCTTCAGTTTTGCGGGGGCCAGCCCCAATAACGGCATGGTTTTTGTCAACCTGGCGCCCATCGGCGAACGCACAGGTAAGGACCAGTCCGCGAATGCGGTCATTGCCAGCTTACGCGGGCCGCTGTCCGCGATTTCCGGCGCCATGGTCATACCATTCTCGCCGCCGCCCATCGAGGGACTGAGCAACTTTGGCGGCTTCCAGTTCGAAGTGCAGGACGAGGGCGGAACCACGCTGCCGGCGCTTTACGAAGCCACTCAGAAGATTGTGCGGGAAGGCAATGGGCGCAAAGATTTGCAGGGTTTATTCAGCTCATTTACGGCTAACGACCCACAGTTTGTGGTCAACATTGACCGCGAGAAGGCCAAGAGCCTGGACTTGCCGCTCAGCCAGATCAGCGACGCGCTGCAGGTCTACATGGGCTCGGACTACGTCAACGACTTCAACTTCAATAACCGCAGCTACCGGGTGTATGTGCAGGCGGACAAGCAGTTCCGCACGCAGCCCCGCGACATCCGCCAATATTACGTGCGCTCCAACAAGGGCGTGATGATGCCGCTGGAAAACCTGGTCACGGTGAAGGAGACCACGGCGCCGCAGATCATCAGCCACTACAACCTGTTCCGCTCGGCCGAAATCGACGGGTCGCCCGCGCCCGGCTACAGTTCGGGCCAGGCCATCAACGCCATGGAGGACCTGGCGAAGAAGGTGCTGCCGGTGGGCATGGGCTATTCCTGGACCGGACTTTCGCTGGAAGAAATCAAGTCGGGCGGGCAGTCCATCCGCCTGTTTGGACTTGGATTGCTGTTCGTTTATTTGACGTTGGCAGCGAAGTACGAGAGCTTCACGCTTCCGTTCATCATCCTGCTGGGCGTGCCCATGGCCCTGCTGGGGGCGCTGGGAGCGCAGGGAATGCGCGGTCTGCTGAATGACGTGTACTGCCAGATCGGGCTGGTGATGCTGATCGGCCTGGCCAGCAAGAACGGCATTCTGATTGTGGAGTTCGCCGAGCAGTTGCGCCGGCGCGGGCTGTCTATTTCGGAAGCGGCAGTAGAGGCGGCCAGGATTCGCCTGCGGCCGATTTTGATGACTTCGTTTGCCTTCATTCTGGGCGTGCTGCCTCTGGTGTTCGCCTCCGGCGCCGGACAGGCCAGCCGCCATTCCGTGGGCACTACCGTGTTGGGCGGCATGGTGGTCTCCACCATCCTCAACCTGTTCTTCATTCCCGTCCTCTACGTGATTGTGAAAGGCCTGACCGCGCGAAAGGATAAAAGCGCGGGCGAGGTCACAGATATATCGCTCCACGAGCCGGCGGCTCATACGGCGGATTGACGGCACTAGTTATGGCGCGCTATCGGCCCGACGCCTTTCCTTCCCGCGCGGATTCCACCTCGCTGGCCAGCGAATCCACCAGCGCGGCTTCGTCGGAAATCACCTTGGCCACAATAGGAATGCCCGCATCCGCCTCCTGATATTTCCTCTCCTCCAGCGGTTCGCGGATGGCAGGCAGGGTTTTCACGCCGTAGCCGGTGTAAGCGCCGGGAGCATAAATCTGGTGCTTGAACCACGGGCGCTCGCGCAGCCCCTGCTCGTCGGTGAGCACACGTTCGCTGCGCAGCAGCTTGGCATTCAGGTCGGCTAACGTCGCCTGCGGCAGATGCAAGCCGCCGGCGGATGCCGCCACCAGCGCAGTCTGATAATGCTGAGCGCTGCGGGTAAGCGCCGCAATGGCATTATCCAGGGGTGCGAAATTCAGGTAGGGCACAGGCTTTAAAGCGGGCTCTGGCCCCAGCGGCTCCTGGGGATCGCTTATCGCCTGGTACATGCCTTCTTTCAGCTCTTGCTGCCGCTCCAGCGCCTCCTTCTGACGGTCAGCCAGCAGTTTCTCCAGTTCGCCGGCGTAGCGGTGAATCGTGTCGGCCATATCGCTGAATTCATAGGGCAGCAGATCGGAGTCAGCCAGGCGCATTACCGCGCTTCCGGCGGTTTGCGCCAAAGCCCGGCCATAAACGAACGTGGTGTCGGAAAAATGTGTGTACCAGTAGAAATCGTCGTAGAT
>DATJFA010000181.1:0-5586 GCA_035496015.1 Terriglobales bacterium
AGGTGCCGGAGCTGGCGGCGTAAGAGGCTAGTTCAAAACCACTCACCGCCGAGACGCGGAGGGCGCCGAGGGTTCTAAAAACATTTCAGGACTAGTTGCCTGAGCTACAATCGAATAAACAACCAGCTGAATTTGTTGGCATTCTTGGCGGTGAGCGCTTTTGCCGTTGAAACCTTGCAACCTGAGAAACTTTGAAACATCTCCCCTACAGCCTCCTCAAAAACGTCTTCGCCTGCTCCAGTTGCGGAAACAAATTCTCCTCCGCCTGAAATTCGGCTGAATGTACGCAGCGCCGGCTGCCGCGCAGCTTGACCGGATGCTTCAGGTGCAGCATCTCGTGGTAGAGGATGTACTCGAGGGCGTAGCGCGGCACCTGGGGATGATCGAAGATGCGGCTGATGACAATAGCATTGTGTGCCGGATCGTAATGTCCCAGGCTGCTGCGGGCGCGCTGCTGGCTCCAGGTGAGCAGCGGACGCGCCATCAGGCCGTAGAAAAAGCGCCGGTTGAGGTCTTCAAAAATTTCTTCCAGATGATAGGTAAAGCCGCGCGGCGTCTGAAATTTCTTCCAGCCGCGCAGCTGGCGCACCTGGTTGGCCTTGTTGGCGATTTCGTGGCTGGAGATGTAGCGCCGGTAGCGGGTGGAGTGCGCCGCCTCAATCGGCTTGCGATACATCTTAGCGAGGAGGATATGCGCGATGGCGCGGAGCACCGTCTCCGGCGCGCCTTCCAGCAGGTCCGAAATCCGCACCAGCAGCCTGCCATCGCGCAGCCGGATGGTGTTGTTGACGTTGGCGAAAGCAAAAAACTCCACCTGCAGCTCGGGCATGGGCGCGCGGGGGCGCAGCTCGCGATAGCTTTCCTGAAAAATCGGAAGGAGTTTTTCCCGCACGGTGGCCCTAGGTTAGCACGGAAAAAGCTGGTAGCTGGTAGTTAGTAGTTGGTGGCTGGCTTGCGGGGCAACTCGGAGGACGGCGTCCCTAGCGGTGCGCCTTCTTCCTCGCCTTGGCCGATTCTTCCTGCTCCTGCTGCAGCCGGCGGTGCTCGCCGGTGCCGTCGTTGACCGCCTCCAGAGCGCTGGTCAGGGCGAAACCGTAGGTTTTCATCTCATCGGGAGAGGCGCCCCGCCGCAACTGCTCGAGCTTGACTTTAAATTCGCCGTCGCCAGCAATCACAATTTTCAGCGGCTTGCGCAGATCCTCCTTCTGGTCGGTGTACATGTCGAGGTTATCGCCCAACTCATCGTAAATGGAGACAAAATCCTGAACAGAATCGTGAATGGTGGCGGTGCGCTCGGCGGAAGCCAGCTTGGGATTGTTGCGCGCCGCAAGAGCCGCGTCGAGGCGCTCTCGGGCGAAGCGGACAATCAGCGGCAAGCGCTTTTCCGGTTCCTGGTTCGTCTCGCGAAGCTCATTCACCTCCTTAGCATTGAGCGGATCGCGTTGCGAGCGCTGCGCCAATGCAGGAAGCAGGCTCACAAACAGAGTGAATGCCAGCAGAGAATATGGGCGATATAGCTTCATAGTCAGCGTTCCGAAAACATTTCCATCAGCAGCTGGGTGCGAATGTGCTCCAGGCGGTTGATGGCGTCCTGCACCGGCTGGCGGCTGTCCAGGTCTACCGTGGGTTTCAGATCCTGCAGCCGCCGAGACATTTTGCGCACCTCGATTTCAGTCTTTTTGATGTGCTTGCGCGACTGGCGCGCCGCGTCGCCGGCTTTCTGCGAGTAGTTGACCACCTCCTGCAGAAGGCTTTGCGCCTGCTGAGTCTGCGACGCCTGGTATGCCTTTTCGCTGGCATCCAGTTGCAGGCGGGCGATCTCCAGGCACAGCTTGGGCTGTTCGGATTCCTTTGCAGAGGCAAGCTTGGTCTTCAGTTCGTCCACCGTTTCCTGGCGGGCACGCAGAGGCAGGGATGCGGCTGCCAACAGCAGCATGGCCAGGGCGACTTGGTTGCGAGCTCTCATTTCTTGGGTTCTATGGCCAGCAGGCGGTGCTGCGCCTGCCATTCCTGCTCCGGATTCTTGCCCCCGGAAACCGCCAGGAACTGGCGATAGCTCTGCGCTGCCAGCTTGAACTGTTTTAGATGATCCAGCGCCGTGGCCCGCAGAAAATAAGTTCCGGGGTTCTCGGGCAAGAATTTCGCCCGCACATCGAGCGCCTTTAGCGCCAGCGGGTAATTCTTGTTTTCCGCAGCGACCACGGCCAGGTCGCCATAGATGACGCCGGCATCGGGCTTCAGCTTGATGGCGTTGAGCAGCTCCGCCTGCGCTTCCGGATACTTGTGCTGGGCCATGAGAGACGCGCCCAGCCCATAATGCAGCTCAGCGTCATTGGGCAACTTGGCCAGCAGAGAGCGGTAGAGCGCTTCCGCCTTGTCATGTTTGCCGGCACTGGCATAGGAAAAAGCGAGGTCGCGCTGGGCGTTGGCATCGTCGGGCGCAAGCTGCAGACCCTGCTGCAGCTCCGCGGCGGCATCCGCGTGCTTGCCTTCCGCTTCCAAAACCCGGCCCAGTTGCACGTGCGCTGCGGCGTTCTTAGGTTCCACCGCCAGGTACTGGCGCAGGGCCGTTTCTGCCTGGGGAAGGCGCTTGCTCTGCATGTAGATGTTCGCCAGCCCGACCCGGGCGTCTGCCGAGTTGGGGGCCAGGGCGAGCGCCGCTTTATATTCGCGCTCGGCCCCAGCGAAATTGCTTTGTCTTTCGAAGATGGCGCCCGCGGAAAGATGCGGCTCGGGATCACGGGGCTGAAGCTTGGCGGCTTCTTCGAAGGCTTCCACCGCTTCGGTGGGCTTGCCCTTTTCCAGCACACGGCCCAGGGAGAGCCACGCGCGCGCCCGCCCTTCCTGGGGATTGGCCGAGGGCTTCAGTTGCGTGGCAGCACGCAAAAACTGCTCCGCCTCAGGATTTCCGGCCTGTGCCAACTGGAGCCCGAGATTCAGGTTGGATTCAAAGACGTCCGGTTTGGCGGCTACGGCTTTGCGATAAGCCTCGATGGCTTCCGGCTTGCGGCCGGTAGCCGTGTAGACGTAACCCAAATCGAACCAGGCGCGGTAATTCGCGGGATTTTTGGCTGTGACCTGCTGCAGCAGCGGTTCCGCGGCAGAGTAATCTTTCTTGTCGAGGGCGGCCTCGGCTTGGCGCAATTCCGGGGGAAACAGAGGGTCCGTCTCTTCCACGTGAACGTGGTGAACGGTCTTGTGCGTTTGCTGGGCCCACAGGCCCGTGGGTGCGAGGGCCAGAACGGCGCCGGCCGTCCACCCAACCAGCCTCAGTTTACGGATCATCTGTGGAAGTTCGCTGCCACGTAAGATGCGAGTAGCGGCTCCTCAGTAGCTTACCGCAATGGGCCTGCCAGCCCAATGCAGGGAAACGACTCTCAGGCCGCGGCGTTCCTCTCTTCAACCTGCAGGCCGGCACACGCCTTCTTGGCAACCACCTCGGAAGGGCTCGGCTTCGGCCGAGCCCCATTCCGCTCATATCGTAATTTTGTCATCCTGAGCTGCGCGACTGAGGCTGGCCGAAGGAGCGCAGCGAAGGACCTGCTTTTTTCTCGTGGCGACCTAAAGCAGGTCCTTCGGTCGTGCTCACCGCGCAAGCGCGGCTCGCGCTTCCTCAGGATGACAATGACATGGGTATGGCGGACGGCGCAGCTCAAGGTGTCCTTCAGAAAGCGGTGGTGGAACTGGCGAGAGGGAACGATGCTCGGCAAAAAACGGAAGAGTCAGCACTGACGGAGTGTGGTTGGCCAAAGCGCGCTACCCCTCCAGCTGCGCGCCGTTGCCGTTCAGCATTTGCGCCAGAAATTTTCCGGTGTAGGATTTCGCGTTCTGGCTGATGGCTTCCGGCGGGCCGGCATCCACCACATAGCCGCCGCGCTCGCCGCCTTCTGGGCCCAGGTCAATGATCCAGTCGGCAGTCTTGATGACGTCGAGGTTGTGCTCGATGACCAGCACCGACCCGCCCGCCTCGATCAGGCGCCGGAATGCCGCCAGCAGCTTACTGACATCGTCGAAGTGTAGCCCGGTGGTGGGCTCGTCAAAAATATAGAGCGTACGGTGCCGCCGCCGGCCGTCCTGAGGGGTTCGCACCGTGCTGCGCGGCTGCAGGTGCGCCGCCAGCTTCATGCGCTGCGCTTCGCCCCCGGAGAGCGTGGTAGCCGACTGACCCAGGCGCAGGTAGCCCAGCCCCACCTCCTCCAGCACGCGCAGCTTCTCCGTGATCTTCGGCACCGAGGCGAAGAACTGCAGCGCCTCCTTCACGGTGAGGTTCAGGACTTCGTGTATGTTTTTGCCACGGTAACGGATCTCCAGAACCTGTGCCTTGTAGCGCGTGCCCTTGCACTCCTCGCAAATCAGTTCGACGTCGGCCAGGAACTGCATCTCCACCGTGACCGTGCCATCACCCTGGCAGGTTTCGCAGCGCCCGCCGGGAATGTTGAACGAAAAATGCCCGGCGCTGAAGCCGCGCTTGTGCGCTTCGGGCAGGGAAGCGAACAGGTCGCGAATGGCGTCGAAGGCTTTAATGTAGGTCACTGGATTGGAGCGCGGCGTGCGCCCGATAGGCGACTGGTCTACCAGCACTACTTCGTCAACGAACTCCTCGCCTTCCAGGCGCTCCAGCGTTCCCGATGCCGGGCCGGTGCCGTTGGTTTGCCGTTTGGCGGCCGCCAGCGCCTGGTAGAGGACGTCGTGCACCAGCGTTGACTTGCCCGAGCCCGAGACCCCGGTAATGGCCACAATCATGCCCAGCGGGATGGTGACGTCAATGGCCTTCAGATTGTGTGCGCGCGCGCCCACGATGCACAGCTTGCGCACGCCCGGCTGGCGGCGCTGGTTGGGGAGCTGGATGCGCAGGTCCTGCGCCAGATAGCGCCCGGTGAGGGAACTGGGCGTGCGCTTGATCTGGTTGTAAGTTCCGGCGGCGATGACTTTGCCGCCATTCTCGCCTGCTCCCGGACCCAGGTCCAGAATGCGGTCGGAGGCCAGCATGATCTCCGGGTCGTGTTCCACAACCAGAATGGTGTTTCCCAGGTCGCGCAGGCCATGCAGGATGTGGATAAGGCGATTGGTGTCGCGGCTGTGCAGCCCGATGGAGGGCTCATCCAGCACGTAGAGCGTGCCCACCAGGCGCGAGCCCAGCGAGGTAGCCAGCTGAATGCGCTGCGCTTCGCCGCCGGAGAGCGTGGCCGCCAGGCGGTCGAGCGTCAGGTATTCCAGGCCAACGTCGTTAAGGAAGGTCAGCCGTTCGCGGATTTCCTGCAGCAGTTTGTCGGCAATGGCCGCTTCCTGGGGCGTGAGCTGGAGCGTGTCAAAAAAGTCGCGCGCCTGCTCCACTGTCAGGGCGCAGACCTGGCAGATGTCCTTGCCACCGACTTTCACCTGGTGGGCTTCCGGCCGCAGCCTCGTGCCGCTGCAAGTGGAACATTGCGAGTAGCCGCGGTATCGGCTGAGGAACACGCGGACGTGCAGCTTGTATTTCTTGCGCTCCAGGTGGGCGAAGAAGCCGCGAATGCCGGGATAACGGCCTTCGCCGTCAATGATCACCTGCTGCTGCTCGGGGTCGAGTTCCGCCCAGGGCACGTCCAG
>DATJFA010000182.1:0-4179 GCA_035496015.1 Terriglobales bacterium
CCCACGATTTTTACGTTCAGCCTGGGATAGGCAATGGACATGGCCACCTGGTCGAAGCAGCGGCGGGTGCAGAACACTCCAAAGGTGTTTACGAAGACCACGTGTCCGGCGCGCGCTAGGCCGCCGGCAATGCCCATCATATTGGCTTCGGCCATGCCCACATTAATGAAGCGCTCGGGTATGGCATCGCGAAAAATGTCGGTTTCGGTCTGGCGGGTGAGGTCGGCGCCCAGGCAGATGATTTCAGGCCGCTTGTGCGCCAATTCCAGCAGCGCCTGCCCATAAGGCTTGAGCGCGATCTGGTAGGGAGGCTTATGCAAGCTCTGCCTCCAGTTCGGCGATGAGCGCATGCTCCAGCGCCGGGTCGAGCTTGATGAAATGGCCATCAGCGCTGGCGGGAATGGACTTCATGCGCCCGAAGATTTCTGTGCGTGCGAGGATTACCGTGGGATCGGACGAGACAGAGCGGCTGGCCAGGGCGCGAGAGAGTGCTTCCACGTCGTGCCCATCCACCTCCAGCACCCGCCAGCCGAACGAACGCCATTTATCTGCCAGCGGCTCGATGGGCAGAACCGAGGGCACCGGCCCATCCACCTGCGAGTTATTGACGTCCACCACCACCACCAGGCGTCCCATGCGGTGGCGGTTGTGAGCGGCGAACATGGCGGCCTCCCAGGTCTGCCCTTCCTGCATTTCGCCGTCACTGACGAAGGCGTAAGTATCGCGATCCTCGCCGGCAAAATGGGCCGCCAGGGCGAAGCCGATCGCTCCGGACAGTCCTTGCCCCAGCGACCCGCATACCAGATTAACCAGCGGCGTGCGCTCCGTGCCGATGGCCTCCAGCAGCGCGCCATCTCCGCCGTAAGACTCGAGCTCTCTGGGATCAAGAAGGCCCACGGCGGCAGCCGCGGAATAGAGGGCAATCACGTAGTGGCCGGGCGCCAGCACGAACCGGTCGCGGCCCGGCCGGACAAAGCCGGCGCCGAAGAGCACAGCGAATATTTCGGCCGAGGATAGAGCCTGGCCCAGGTATCCGAAGCCCTGAATGGCGACCATGCGCGTGGCGCTCAGCCGGATTTCAGTCGCCAGCCGCCGCAAATCGCACACTGCCTTCTGTTCCCCGGCCATCCGCCCTCTCTGACTTGTCCCCTGCTCAATCCAAATGAGTGCGGAGCACTTTATAGGATTGGGCGAACAGTGGGCAAGTGCAGGCGTCACCCAGCGGCGGCTGATGATTCATTCCCAATTTCAGTGGTTTTTCTCGGCGTACTCAGCGTCTCGGCGGTGAGGAACTACTCGATATTCACTTTGATCATCTGGGTATTCACGCCCCCGGCAGGTCCCTGCGCGGTCACGGCGATGGTGGAGGGGCCTTCGGGTAGAACGACAAAATGTTTAAAGCCGCAACGGTCGAAAATCAGGGGTACCCGCTCGCCATTGATCATTACGGCAGCGTCGCACTCGGCCGTACCCTTAATTTCTATGATTTGGCCGGTTTGCCGGATGTCGCTGATTTGCAGCTTGGGAGTGGGTGGCGGCGTGGCCGTGCGCTGCGCCGCACGGCGAAGCGCCGACGACTGATTCCGGGCCTGGTTCCCTCCCGGGCGGCTCACGAACAGCCACCCGGCCAGAGCAACCAGCAACAGGGCTGCAGCCACATAGAGAAGCGTCGGCCTTCCCACAGCCCGCAGCTTCAATCGCAACCCGGCCAGATAGGACATAAGTACGCTTGTGCCCGGCTGAGCGGGCACACTTCGCCGTCCACAATTCAACCCCATGGTAAGCGGAATCAGTTACTTGCCCAAGTCACGAGAGTAATGCCCCCTTTGAGCTCCTTAAGGCGCTACATCCTCCAAGGTCGTAGCGCCGGCGTCTCGCCCGCCGTTTTGCGCCGCAGGTGACTTGGACTTGCCCTACTTCAGGCTCCAGAACTCACCCGTCAGCCCAACCTTGGCGAAAACCTCCTGAGCCTCCTGAGCATTGAAGGGACGCCACTTCGGGCTCATCCGATCGCCATACCATAGTCTGGCCAGCTCCCAGCCCTGCTGCAGCGAGAAACTCCCGCCCTGCTCGCGCTTCCACTGCCGGCACCACCGACCCACGTGCTGTTCCGACCGGAACAGGAGAATTGTTTTTCAGGTAAAGACAACATCCTCATACCAGCGCCGTGCCGGCACGGCCACGTGGATCACCCCTTCGTGCGGGAGCAGCGACCCCGCTTTTACCCGGAGTGTCATCTCCAGGTTGCAGCAGGCGCATGAGGCGGGAATGGTGGCATCCTGGCCCAGCATAGCGGGAACGCCCAGAGCGTCCCAAATACAGTTGGCGTAGTAGGTCCGCCCTCCGGATTCCACCGGAAAGGGGGTGGGAATGGCGGAAAAAGGCGCCACCCGCCACAATTCCCCCTTTTCCGTCAGCATGAAGGCATGCGACTCGCCCAGGCGGGCATAACCAGCCCTAACCTCGGTTTCGCTGCCGCCCATCTCCGCAGCAGCCTGAGCCACCGTCGGAGCCTTGCCAGTGGCCACAACCTGCCTATAGGTATACAGACGCAAGGAGTTATCGAATTCTGCTTCTTCCGCCGCAGCCGCCATCTTTTTCTTCCTTTTTGGGGGCTAGTTCCCGGCTGGGAATTCTGCCATAATTGCTCGTGCACCCCATCCGCACCCTGCAGCCTGCCAGAAATGCGCAGGCCGGGGACTCCGGGCGTGCTTCCAGCCAACAATCTAGACGAGCGAGGCGACGATGTCGGCAAAGTATATCTTCGTGACCGGCGGGGTGGTGTCTTCACTAGGCAAGGGTCTGGCGGCGGCATCCATCGGATGCCTGCTGGAAAGCCGCGGCCTCAAAGTCAACATGCAGAAGATGGACCCGTATCTGAACGTGGATCCGGGCACCATGTCGCCCTTCCAGCACGGCGAAGTCTTTGTCACCGACGACGGCGCCGAAACCGACCTCGACCTCGGCCACTACGAGCGCTTCACCCACGCCCGCCTCAGCCGCGATAACAACTGGACCACCGGCCGCATCTACGAGCAGATCATCGCCAAGGAGCGCCGCGGCGACTATCTGGGTAAAACCGTGCAGGTGATTCCTCACGTCACCAACGAGATCAAGGCGGCCATGAAGAAGATCTCCCAGGATGTGGATGTGGCCATCGTGGAGATTGGCGGCACCGTGGGCGACATCGAGTCGCTGCCCTTCATCGAGGCCATCCGCCAGATGCGCCAGGAACTGGGCCGCGAGAACACCTTGTTCGTGCACACCACGCTGGTGCCGTTCATCGCCGCCGCCGGCGAGCTCAAAACCAAGCCCACGCAGCACTCGGTAAAAGAGCTGCTGAGCGTGGGAATCCAGCCTGATATTCTCCTGTGCCGCACGGACCGATTCCTCAGCAAGGACATCAAATCGAAAATTGCTCTCTTCTGCAACGTGGAAGAAGAAGCGGTGATCACCGCCAAGGATGTGGCGTCCATTTACGAAGTGCCCCTGGTGTTCGCGCGCGAAGAAGTAGATACCCTGGTATTGAGATACCTGCACATTGAATCTCGCGAGCGCGACCTGGGTCCCTGGGAAGATTTGATACACCGCGTTTATAACCCCAAGGACGAGGTCACGATTGGGATTGTCGGCAAGTATGTGGAGTATGAGGATTCCTACAAGTCGCTGAAGGAAGCGCTGGTACATGGCGCGCTGGCCCACAATCTGAAGCTGACTGTGAACTGGATCGAGGCCGAAGGGTTGGAGACCAAGGATCCGGATGACCGTAGTTATGAGGCACAATTGGAGGACTACGACGGCATCCTCGTCCCCGGCGGCTTCGGCAAGCGCGGCATTGCCGGCATGCTGAACGGCATCCGCTACGCCCGGGAAAGGAAGGTTCCCTACTTCGGCATCTGCCTGGGCATGCAGACAGCGTGCATTGAGTACGCGCGCAACGTATGCGGGCTGGAAGACGCCAACTCCAGCGAGTTCGATCCCGCCACACCGCACCGCGTCATCTATAAATTGCGCGAATTGCGTGGCGTGGAAGAGCTGGGCGGCACCATGCGCCTGGGCGCGTGGCCATGCAAGATTGAACCCGGCACGCTGGCACACAAAGTGTATGGTCAACTGGAGATCAGCGAGCGCCACCGCCACCGCTATGAGTTCAATCGCGAATATGAAGGCCCGCTGACC
>DATJFA010000183.1:0-2155 GCA_035496015.1 Terriglobales bacterium
TCCGTGGGCGTGCTCGACGGCCTGACCCGCATTGGCTACCGCTTCAACCGTCTGGAGCGCGAAGCCCTGCTCCACCTGTGGCGCTACGCCGGTTATCTGCTGGGCGTTGAAAACGAGCTGCTGGTGGCCGACGAATTTGAGGGTCACCGCCTGCTGGACCTGATTTTCGCTTTCGAGCCGCACCCCGACGACGATTCCCGCGCTCTGGTGGATGCGCTGATGCAGACTTCCTACGACTACGTGCGCGGCTTCAAGCCCGGGCGCAGCTGCAGCGTGAATCTTTGCTATGGCATTTCGCGCGCGCTGATCGGCGACGAGCAGGCCAACGCCCTTAGATATCCCAAGACGCTTTGGAAGTACTTCGTGCCCGCGGTCCGACCCGGCACCTGGCTGGTGGAGACGGCGCGCATATGCAGCAGCCGCGTGCAGGAACTGGCCAAGGTAGCCGGGCCGAAAGCCTTCCGTCACCTGCTCAGCGAGCGCGGGCTGAAAGGGCGCACCGGAGATTTCGTCATCCCCCGCAAAATAGCGGTTCGCGCCGCTGAGCCCGAATCCGCAACCACTCAAGCGGAACGCGAAAGCCTGACCGCAGGAGGGAAGAAATGAAGGAACCAACGCGCGTAGTCTGCCTGGGCGGCGGCTGGGTGGCGATTTACCTCGCCCGGGCCCTGCGTCCGGCCCTGCGGAGAGGCCAGATCGAACTTACCGTAGTCAGCCGCGACAACTATTCCACGGTGCACGGACTGATCGCGGAAATGCTGACCTGCAAAATTCAGCCGCAGCAAATCAACTCCTCGGTGCGCGAAATGATCGCCCCCGCTCACCTGCACAACGCCGAAATCGAGTCGGTGGACGTGGCCAACCGGTGCGTGCTCACTCGCCGCCTGCTCGACGGCCGGGCCTACACTCTGCCTTACGATCATCTCGTGGTTGGCATCGGCTGTGTTGAGGATTTTTCCCGCTACGCCGGCATCGCCGACCACGCTTTTCCTCTAAAAACGTTCGCGGACTGTTACCGGCTGCGCAATCACCTGGTAAGCGTGGTGGAGATGGCCTCCATCGAAACCAATCCCGCCGAGCGCCGGCGCCTGCTCACGTTCGTGGTGGCCGGCGGCAACTACGCTGGAGTCGAGGTCGCATGCGACCTGGTGGACTATTTCCGATTCCTCTGCCGCTCCCGCTACCCGGAATTGAAGTTTCAGGAATTCCGCGTTGCGCTGGTGGAGTTCGGCTCGCGCATCCTGCCCGAACTGGGCAAACGCCATCCCTACCTGGTCACCTACGCCGAAAAACGCGTGCAGCGCCTGGGCATCGAAGTACACCTCAACACGGCTGTACACGCGGCTACCGCGGAGGAAGTGGTTCTCAACACCGGCGAGCGCATGCCCACGCGCACCATCATCACCTGCACCGGCATGAAAGCTTCTCCTCTGCTTGACCAGTTTCCCTACGAGCGCGATCAACGCGGGCGCCTGACCACCGACCAGTTCTGCCGCGTGCCTGGCGCCACCAATATCTGGACGGGGGGCGACTGCGCTGCGGTTCCTCATCCCGACGGTGGTGTCTGCCCGCCGCTGGCCCACTACGCGCAAAATGCCGGCTCCACCATCGGCGCCAACATCCGGCGCATTTCCGACAGCAAGCCTCTGAAGGCATATTCCTTCAACGGGCTCGGCGAAGCCTGCACTCTTGGCCACCGCAGCGCCATCGCCCACATGAAGGGCATTCCCGCCTGCGGCTACCTGGCCTGGATTGCCTGGCGCTTTATTGTGCTCACCATGTTCGTGCCCAGCTGGACGCGGCGCGTGCGCCTGATGTTCGACTGGTGGCTCACGCTAATCCTGGGCCGCGACATCGTGAATCCCAGGATTGACGAGCGCGGCGCCATTTCGCACGCCCTCTACGAGCCCGGGCAGATCATCGTTGCTGCCGGCGAGACCAGGCGCTACAACTACCTGGTGGAGTCGGGAGAAGTGGACATCGTTTCCGCCGACCGCGAGGGCGAAATTCTCCTCGGCTCGCTCAAGCCGGGCGACTATTTCGGCGACGTGACCCGGCCTGATGCCGGCTGCTGCATTCGCGCCCGCACGCGTGTGCGCCTGCTGGCCATCGCCGGCGAGACAGCCGATGCCCTCAGCGCGGTGCGGCCGGACAT
>DATJFA010000184.1:0-2924 GCA_035496015.1 Terriglobales bacterium
GCGTTGATGGGCCGGTTCAGGTGCTTGCCCGCGTTGAAGTTGTACTGCAGGCTCAAAGCGAAGTTGTGGCCCAGGTCGTGCTCCAGGGTCAGGTTGGCCTGGTTGGAATAGGGATACTGGAAATTGGCCGCGGTAGGGAAACCGAACGGCTGCAGGATCAGAGGGATGTGCGCCGCCAGGTATTGTTGCCCCACAAAGGCCGAGGGCGCGTTCGGTGCGGCGTTGAAGCGTTGCTGGTTGGAGACATAGTCGAGCGCCTGCGCCAGTCCGGTGGGGGTGCAGTTGGCATTCCCCAGCGTGCCCTGGAAGGTGTTGGCCGCATTGAGATTCAGCGGGCTGGCATTGCTCATCGGAGCAGCCGTGCTGCAGGGACTGCCGCCAAACAACACCACCTGTGGCGCCTGCGCGCCATCGGCCACATCGGAGTCAAAGGCCAGGGCGAGCAGGGGATGGTCGTAGAAAAGCCCGTAGGAGGCGCGCACCACCGTCTTGCCGTCGTTGCCCGGGTCCCAAGCCAGGCCGAGGCGCGGCGCCACGTTGTTCCAGTCCCGGGGAATGCCCTGGGTGATGCCCAGGCTCTTCTCCGCCGCCTGCGAAAACGAATTGATGGCGCTGAACCTGGGCGTCAGTTCCACGTCATAGCGCACGCCGTAGTTCAGGGTCAGGTTGGGAAGCGCCCGCCAGCTGTCCTGAATGAAGCCGCCCAGCGGCGTATTGCTGAAGGCGTCGTGCGGATTGCCCACGCCCTGGATGAAGTTCTGCGGCAAGCCCAGGCCGTACGCCTGGATGGGCGACACTCCGGGAAAGTTGGGAATGCCGGGAACGCTGGGCAAGCCGGGCAGATCCACGCCGCCAAAGTTATAAACTCCGCCAAAATTGACGGTGAAGTCAGCCTGCAAGGGTATGTAGTTGCCGTCCACGCCGAATTTCATGTCGTGGTTGCCTTTCACCCAGGAAAAGCTGTCGGAGAGCTGGTAGCGCTGCTCGGTGCGGTTCACAAAAGAGAACGGCTCGCGTCCGAAGAAGGCAAATCCGGGAATATTCACCGCCACGTTGCCGCCGCCCGGCGCGCTGGAGAAGTTGTAGAGCAAGCCGCGGCGCGAGTAGGCAAACAGGAAATCGTTCACCTTGTTGTTGCCCAGCGTGAGCGTGTCATGGGCGTTAATGTTGAAGTCGCGGTAGGTCTGCTGCGAGGTGCGCGAAAAGGCGTTTTGCCCGAAGTTCTGCGGCCCCTGCGCGTTCACCTGGATGCCGGTGGTGGTGCTGGGGCTGACGCCGCCGCGCAGCATAAGCTCATTATTGGCGCTGATGCGGTGGTCCAGGCGCAGCGAGTACAGGCTGGTGCCTTCAAAAATGGGGTAGTTTCCCACCAGCGAAGCCATGGGAACAAACGAGGCCGGCAGCAAGGCGCCGCTGCTGGGGAAAATAGGCAGGCCGCCGCCCGCTAAGGGGCCCAGGTTCTGCGGCACCACGCCATTCAGCGCCACCCCGGAAGCGGCGCCGGCGGCGGCAGCGTATCCCGCCACTGCCTGGGCAAAGGGAGCGCTGGCTTGCTCCAGCTGCAACACCGAAGGGTTGGTCAGAAAGCCCACTTGGTCCGGGGTCAAGTTGAGCACGCCAAAGGGCATGCCGACCTGTGTAGTGTCGAAAGGCAGCAGGC
Source organism: Terriglobales bacterium (assembly GCA_035496015.1). Classification (GTDB taxonomy): domain Bacteria; phylum Acidobacteriota; class Terriglobia; order Terriglobales; family Acidobacteriaceae; genus JAICWP01. Next base: position 1,661 of record DATJFA010000184.1, read on the forward strand.
CAAAATTGTTGGCTCCAATATTGGAGAAGCCGGTTTCGTGCCGGCGCGTGGTTTCGTAGGAGAAAAAGAAGAAGGTCTTATCTTTTACGATAGGCCCGCCAAACGCCGCGCCTGCCTGCACCCGCGTGTAGGCCGGGTTCACCGCCTTGCCGGAAGCGTCAACGCTGAAGGGGTTGGTCGCCTGCAGCTTGCGGTTGCGCAGGTAACCGAAGGCATCACCGTGGAACTGGTTGGAACCTGATTTGGTGATGATGTTGACCACGCCGCCGGAGGCGCGCCCGTATTCCGGGGCATAGCTGTTATTGATGATCTGGAACTCCTGCACGCCTTCCTGCGACACGGTGGAGCGAATGCCGTTCACGGAGTTGTCCACGGCGTCGGCTCCATCCACGTTCACCAGGTTGTCGCGGGCGCGCTGCCCGCCAAAATTCAGGCCGGAGGTGGGGGCCGCTCCGATGCTGGGCGCGGTATCGCGCTCCACCTGCGAATCGGTGAGGGCGAAGTTGATGTAGTTGCGCCCATTGATGGGCAGGTTCTCAATGCGCTCCTGGTCAATGGTGGTGGTGGAGGAGGTGCGCTGGGTTTCCACCAGGGCCGCTTCGGTGGAGACATTCACCGTCTCCGAAACCGTTGCCAGCTGCAGCGCGACCGGCAGCTCCGCCACCTGGCCCACCGTAACCCGCACGTTCTGCGCCACCGTCTTGGCGAAGCCGGAGGCTTCCACGCTCACCGTGTAACTTCCCGGCGGCAGCAGCAGGAACTGGTACTCCCCGTTGACGTTGCTGGTGGTGGTGCGCCCGAAACTCTGCGCCTCATTGCGCACCGCCACGGTGGCATCCTTCACCAGGGCGCCCTTGGGATCCTTCACGGAGACGTGCAGTTCGGCGGTGGCCGCCGATTGCGCTGCGGCGGCGATTGCCAGCAAGGCCATGCAGGCCAATACGTATGCGAGTGTGACCAGCTTTTTCATGGGAGCTCCTGTGGTGCTTGGCTGCTTTTGGGAACCGAAGTGCACAAATCCAGTCCTCCGGGTTCTGTACCCAGATCGCGGACGGGGGGCCGGGACCGGTGTTGGAGACGTGGATTCCGCTGGTTTTTACATCAGGCGCGGCTTAAAGGCAAGCCCATAAAGGGGAAATCGGATAATTAGAGAGTGCCCAGGCAGACCCGCCAGGGAAACCTGGGGGAAAACCTGGGGGAAACCTGGACGGGAAACCTGGGGACAGACGGGACGTTCGGGGTTCTTTCCTCGAAATGGGCTGGT
>DATJFA010000185.1:0-4920 GCA_035496015.1 Terriglobales bacterium
AAACCTACGCCATGACGGGATGGCGCCTGGGTTATGCCCTGGGTCCGGAAGCGGTAATCAAGGCGATGCAGAAGCTGCAGAGCCAGTCCACCTCCAATCCAACTTCGTTCGTGCAGAAGGCGGCAGTGGTGGCGCTGAAAGGCTCGCAGCAATGCGTGGAGGAGATGCGGCGGGAATACATCCAGCTCCGGGACCGTGTGGTGGCGGGGTTAAGGTCAATTCCGGGGGTTCGCTGCCCGATGCCGGAAGGCGCTTTCTATGCCTATCCCAATGTTTCCGCTTATTTCGGGCGTGGCGGATTGAAGAATGCGGCCGAGGTGGCCGGGCGGCTGCTGCGCGAGGCGCATGTGGTCACGGTGCCAGGCGAGGGCTTTGGCACGCGCGAGCACATCCGCATTTCTTATGCCACCTCGGCTAAAGAACTGGATCGCGGCCTGGAGCGGATGCGCAAATTCTTTGCCGCAATATAACCAACCAGCAGAAACATGGGCGGCAACTGCTCTGCCCGGACCTGCTTCTATTAGAGTTGCGCGTGCTTTCGAGTCGGAATCGTAGTTCGAGGCTACTAACGACCAGCTACCAACTACCAGCTACTGATGGACCTGTACCCCCTATTGCTTTTGCCGGAATTCAGCCCGCGGCCGTGGGGCGCGATAGACCTCTCCCCCATTTACGCGGGGCGCAAGTTTGCCGAGAAAATCGGCGAATCCTGGCTCACCGGCGATGAGTGCCGCGTGGCCAACGGACCGCTGGCCGGGCAGCGCCTGGCCGATTTGGCCCAGAAGTATGGCCGGGAATTAGTGGGTGATGCGGCGCGGGAGCCCGACCGGTTTCCGCTGCTGCTCAAGTTTCTTTTTCCCCACGACAAGCTCTCGGTCCAGGTGCATCCTGACGACGCCTGCGCCCAACGCGTGGGCCAGCCTTGGGGAAAAACCGAGTGCTGGTATGTTCTGCACGCGGAAAAAGGAGCGCAGGTGGCGCTGGGCATGAAGCCGGGCACTACGCGCAGGCAGTTGGAGCAGGCCATCCGTGAAACGCGCGCCGAAGATCTGCTGAACTGGATTGATATCCATACTGGCGAGATGATTTATGTGGCTGGGGGCACCGTGCACGCCATCGCGCCTGGCTCCATTTTGGTGGAAACCCAGCAAAGTTCCGACACCACCTACCGGCTCTACGATTACGGCCGCCCGCGCCCGCTGCACCTGGAGCAGGGCATGCAGGCGGTAAAAGAGGAAACGGGTTCGGGCAAGGTGAGGAATGTTGGCGGCAACCGCCAGCCGCAGCGGGAGCAGCAGGAGCTGATTGCCTCCCCCTTTTTCGTGGTGGAAAAATTTGCCCTGAAGGAACCGAGTTTGTTTACCACCATCGAAAGCGGCAAGCGCCTGGTGGAGATTCTGGTGGCCGTGAACGGCTGCGGCGTGGTCGAAGCCGGCGGTTCGCAGCCCGTGACCTTCGCTCCCGGGGAAGCCGTGGTAGTGCCCGCCTGCGTGCAGGAATTCCGAGTGCGTCCACAGTGGTCGGTGGAGTTCTTGCGGGCGCGGGTGCCGGCGCATCCCCGGCCCGAGCCGGCGGTGGTTTAAGATGGCAGCAACCTGCGGCAGATTTTCTTTGCCCGCCGCAGGTTTTTCAGCATCCGCGTGAATTCGTGGCCAAACTGAACGCCCATTTTTATCCTGTAATACTGGCCGGTGGCCGGGGCACACGCTTCTGGCCCCTGAGCCGCAAGCGCCGGGCCAAGCAATTGCTGGCGCTCAATGGCAAGCGCACCATGATCCAGCAGACAGTTGAGCGCCTGCGGCCGCTCGCCCCGGAAAAGCAATTCTGGATTGTCACCAACGAAGATTTGAAAAGCGAGATCACCCGCCAGCTGCCGGCCATCGTTCGCCGGCAGGTAGTGGCGGAACCGGCGGGGCGTAATACCGCGCCGGCCATCGGGTTGGCGGCGTTTATCCTGATGCGCCACGACCCCGCGGCGGTGATTGGGATGTTCCCTTCCGACCACGTGGTGGCCGATGAGAAGGGCTTTCGCGCCGTGCTGCAGCGGGCCGTGGAAATTGCCGCGCGCGGGGAAAATATTGTGGTCATGGGCATTCAGCCCACGCGCCCCGAGACCGGTTACGGCTACATCGAGACTGGCGAAAAAACGCAGAAAGACGTGTTTCGGGTGCGGCGCTTCACGGAAAAACCCAACCGCCAAAGAGCGGAGGAATTCCTGGCTTCAGGACGCTATTTCTGGAACAGCGGCATGTTCCTGTGGCGGGCCGATACGCTGGCCCGGGCGCTGCGCGAGCACCTCTCCGAGACGGCGCCTTACCTGGAGCAAATTGCGGCCGCCTTCGGCACGCGGAAGTTCGAGGCCGTCTTTCGCCAACTGTACCCAAAATGCGAAAACATCAGCGTGGATTATGCTGTCCTGGAGCCGCGTTCCGCTAAGGGGGAACATGCATCTAACCTGTTCTGCATCCCCGTGGACGTGGGCTGGAGCGACCTGGGCTCGTGGGCGGCGCTCTACGAATACAAGGCCAGACCCAGGCAGGACGGGGCCGAAAACGTTATACACAGCGCCCGCAACTTCGCCCTGGAGGCGGAAGGCAATTACGTGCATGCCCCGGGAAAATTCGTGGCCACGGTGGGCGTGAATAATTTGGTGGTGGTGGAAACCGACGACGCGCTGCTCATTACCACCCGCGAGCAGGCGCAGGATGTAGGCAAAGTGGTGAAGTACCTGGATGAGAAGAAGATGTCGAAACTGGTGTGAAGGCAGCTACTAGCTTCGAGCTACTAGCTCGAAGAACACAGTAGATGTGAAGTACCTTATATATCGGCTGAAGCAGCTTACACCAACACAGATAGAGGCCATCGGCCGAAACAGCTTTTAGCCCAGGGCGTAAGCCCTGGGAAATCGCCCAGAAGAGATAGAGGAGCCCCGTAGGGGCGGCACAGGCAGTGGAGCCACGAAATGAAAACAGGAAAGCAGGTCCTTCGCTCGCGCTCCTTCGCTGCGCTCGGTCGCGCTGCTCAGGATGACAAATGATGGTGCGGGTCACAGTGCGGTACGGCTGAAGCCACGCAAAACAGCGACGCTCTAGCTAACATGTAAAGCCCTAGAACCGACAGCGGCCGGGCGACCAAGCGAACATGACCCAAATCAAATTCGGTACCGACGGATGGCGCGGCGTAATCGCCGACGATTTTACTTTTGACAACGTGCGCCGGGTGGCGAATGCAATCGCCTCATATGTCTTAAAGCACGAGAAAGCTCGCGGCGGTGTGGTGGTGGGCTACGACACGCGGTTTGCCTCGCCCCGCGCCGCGGAAGTCGCTGCCGAGGTGCTGGCCGGAGCCGGCATTCCAGTCATGCTGTCCAGCGACTACACGCCCACCCCTGCCGTTTCCTATGCCGTGAAACAACGCGGCGCCGCCGGCGGCGTGATGATCACCTCCAGCCATAATCCGTTCAACTGGAATGGGGTGAAGTTCAAAGGCCGCTTTGGCGGTTCGGCCACGCCCGCCATCATCAAGAAAATTGAAGAAGAGCTGCACGCGGGAGCCACGCCCAAAGGCGTGCCCGCGAAAATTGAGCGCGTGGATTTGAAGCCCCCGTACGTGGAAGCGATCTGCCAGTTCGCCAGCCTGGAGAAAATTGCCCAGGCCAACTTCAAGCTGGCTATTGACACCATGCATGGCTCCGGCCGGGGCGTGCTGGCCGGCATCTTCGACCGCCACGGGGTGAAGTATGTTGCCATCCGCGGTGAAGTGAACCCCCTGTTTCCCGGCATCAATCCCGAACCCATCGAGCCGCACGTGGCCCTGCTACAGGAAACTGTGGTTCGCGAAGGCTGCCACGCCGGGCTGGCCACCGACGGCGACGCTGACCGCATTGGCGCGGTGGCCGAAGATGGCAGCTTTGTGGATTCGCACAAGTGCTTCTCCGTGCTGCTGCGCTGGCTGCTGGAGCGCAAAAAGTGGCCCGGCGACGTGGTGCGCGCCTTCAACACCACGCGCATGCTGGACCGCATTGCCGCGCGCTACGGGCGCAAACTGGTGGAGTGCCCCATCGGCTTCAAGTACATTGCCGACCTGATGATGGAACGCGAAATCGTCATTGGCGGCGAGGAGTCGGGCGGCATTGGTTACTCGCGTTACCTCCCGGAGCGCGACGGCATCCTGAATTCGCTGCTTTTGGCCAATGTGATGGCTGACGAAGGTAAGACCCTGGGCCAACTGGTTCTCGACTTGCAACGCGAATTCGGCGAACATTATTACGGGCGCCGCGATTTGCACATCCCCGATGATGTGAAGATGACGGCTATCGAGCGGGCGCGCTCGGAGCGCTTCACGGAGTTGGGCAACTACCGCGTGTTGCGTAAGGAAGGCATGGACGGGGTGAAGCTGTTTCTCGATGCGCCCACCAACGGCAACGGAGCCGAGGCCTGGATTCTGCTGCGCGCTTCCGGAACCGAGCCCCTGTTGCGGCTCTACGCGGAGGCGGCTTCGCCGGACTTGGTGAAAGAGATGCTGGCCAGCGGCGAGTCCATGGTGCTGCAGAAGGCGGCAGCGTGAAAAAACCAGCAATCAGCAGTCAGCACTCAGCATTCAGCCAGCGAACTCACTGGCTTAGTAGATGACTAGCGAGGAAGCAAATCCGGAGTTGACGGGCTGAATGCTTGGCCGCTAAGTGCTGATTGCTTACTTATGACTTTTCCCACCGCCAGCACGGCGCAACCCGATACGCCCGAGGCGCGGCGCTACAACCGCATCCGCCGGCGGTTGGGCATTGCCGATTTCGCCCTCGGGCTGGCCATGCTGCTGGTGCTGCTGGCCACGGGCTGGACCCGCGACCTGCGCGACTTTTCCTATCTCGGCGCCTGGCAAATCTACTCCCTGGCCCTCTTCGTTTACATCTGCATGCTGCTG
>DATJFA010000186.1:0-3129 GCA_035496015.1 Terriglobales bacterium
GAAGATCACCGCCATCGTGCGCCAGGAAATGGACAAGATCGGACAGGAGTATTACCTGCCGGCGCTGCATCCGCGCGAACTATGGGAAGCCAGCGGGCGCTGGGCGGCCATGGGCGACGCCATGTTCCGCCTGAAGGACCGCAAGGGCGCCGACCTGTGCCTGGGCATGACCCATGAAGAAGTGATGACGGAAATCGCGCGCAAGGAACTGCGCAGTTACAAGCAGCTGCCGCAGATCTGGTACCAGATTCAGTCCAAGTTCCGCGACGAGCCCCGGCCCAGGTCGGGCCTGCTGCGAGTGCGCCAGTTCACCATGAAGGATTCTTACTCCTTGGACCTGGACGAGGCCGGGCTGGACGTTTCCTACAAGAAACACCACCAAACCTACTGCCGGATTTTTGACCGCTGCGGTTTGCAGTATGTGGTAGTGGAGGCGCACTCGGGGGCCATGGGCGGATCGCAGTCGAATGAATTCGTGGTCTACACCGATGCCGGTGAAGACTTCATCGTCAGCTGTCCCCAATGCCGGTATGCTGCCAACCTGGAAAGGGCCACGTCCCGGCTGGAGCCGGTGCCCGATTACGACGCCAGCGGGAGCGGCCAGCCCGAGCCTGTGCACACACCCGGTCTGAAGACGGTGGAGGAAGTGGCCAACTACCTGGGCGTTTCACCGAAGAACAAAATCAAAACGCTGGCCATGATGGCCACGGAAACCAAGCGCGGGGCCGAGAAGCCGCACGAGGCGCCGGTGATTCTCTTCCTGCGCGGCGACCACACGCTGAATGAGGCCAAGCTGTCCACGGCGCTGGCGGGAGCGCAGTTCCGTCCCATGCGCCCTGAGGAAATCCAGGAGGTGTTCGGCTCGCCCGCGGGCTTCCTGGGGCCGATCGGCTCCGAAGCGCGGAGCTATAAGGGCATTAAGGCGCGGGTGCTGGTGGACCAGGCGCTGCTGGGGCGCAAGAACCTGATCGCCGGCGCCAACAAAGAGGATTACCACCTGCGCAACGTGACGCCGGAGCGGGACTTCACGGTTTCCGAATGGGCGGACTTGCGCACGGTGGAGGAAGGCGAAGGCTGTCCCAATTGCGGGACAGAATTGAAAGTAGCCAAAGCAATGGAAATCGGGCACATTTTCAAGCTGGGCGACAAGTACACCGTGTCCATGGGAGCGCGGGTGCTGGACCAGAACGGCAAGGAAGTAGCGCCCATCATGGGCTGTTACGGGATCGGCATCGAGCGCATTCTGACCGCGGCAGTGGAGACCTACCACGACAATGACGGCTTCTGGCTGCCGGCGGCCATTGCCCCCTTCGAGGTGGTGGTAACGCCTACAAATGTAAAGGACGCCAAGCTGCTTTCCACCTCGGAGCAAATCGCGGAGCAGTTGGCGGGTGCGGGATTCGACGTTTTACTGGACGATCGTGACGAAAGGCCAGGGGTGAAATTCAAGGATGCTGACCTGGTGGGCATACCCTTCCGTGTAAACGTAGGTAAAAAGGTTACCGAAGGCATAGTCGAGGTGGTTCCCCGCTCGACACGCCAGATGCTCGATGTTAATATCCGCGATATAACCAGTCACCTGGAGAAACTTCTCCGGCCCGCTCACTCCTAAAGAGTGCCCTCCCCGCGGCCGAAGCGGGGTTCATGTGCGTACACTGAAATTACTTGTAGCGCTGGGCGTGATTGTGGGCGGAGTCTATATCGGCTTCCAGATTGTGCCTCCGTTTTTTGCCAATTACCAGTTTCAGGATGCCATTCAGAACGAGACCGTGCTGCAGTCCTACAGCAACAAGACTGACGACGAAATTCGTTCGACCATCTACAAGAAGGCGCAGGAATTGGAAATACCCATTCGCGAAGATCAGATCAATGTGCAGCGCGTGGGCCTCGGCGGCAGCGGCAGCCTCTCTATCTCAGTGACCTACACTGTGCACTTGAATCTGCCTTACTACCCGCTCGACCTGGAGTTCCGTCCGGCCTCCAAGAGCGCGCCCATACCGGGAGCGTAAAGAACGGTAGTTGGTAGTTAGTAGCTGGTCGCCACTGATGGCGGGTAGGCCACCAACTACAAACTACCAGCTACCATCTACTACCTTCCGTGCTCTTCCAGAAACTTTTCCACTTCCATGGCCGCCATGCAGCCGCTGCCGGAAGCGGTGATGGCCTGGCGATAGCGGCGGTCCTGCACGTCGCCGCAGGCGAAAACTCCGGGCACGCGGGTGAATACGTAGTTCTCTGTCTTGAGGTAACCATCGGGATCCTTCTCGAGTTGCCCGTCGAACATGGCGGCATTGGGAACATGGCCGATGGCGAGGAACAGCGCGCTGGCCGGGAAGTCGGTTGTGGCCTGGGTCTTCACGTTACGCAGCTTCAGGCCGGTAACTTCCTGTTTGCCCACGTCGTAAACGTCCTCCACCACCGTATCGGTGATGAAGCGGACTTTGTCGTTCTGCCGGGCGCGCTCCAGCATGATCTTGGAGGCGCGGAACTGGTCGCGCCGGTGAATGATGCTCACCTGCGTGGCGAACCGGGTCAGGAACAGCGCTTCTTCCATGGCGGAGTCGCCGCCGCCCACCACTGCCACCTCCTTGCCGGTGAAGAAAAAGCCGTCGCAGGTGGCGCATGAGGAAACGCCATGGCCGATGAGGGCCTGCTCATGGGGCAGGCCAAGCCAGCGGGCAGAGGCGCCGCTGGCAACAATGAGGGTGCGCGTGCGGAGCTTCTCTTTGCCGAAATCGAGCACAAAGGGGCGGTGCCGCAGGTCGGCATGCGCCAGGTGTCCGGTGTGAAATTCCGCGCCGAAGCGTGCCGCCTGCTTCTTCATGTTTTCAATCAGCTCGGGCCCCTGGATCCCTTCCGGGAATCCGGGAAAGTTCTCCACCAGGGTGGTCAGCGAGAGCTGGCCGCCGGGCTCATGCCCTTGCAGCACCAGCGGCTTGAGGTTAGCGCGGGCGGCATAAATAGCCGCGGTCAGTCCGGCACAGCCCGCGCCGATGATGACGGTATCGCGAATGTCCTGGCTCATGGGTGAGAACATTTTAGATGGTGCGGCGGGATTTTGGTTTCAGATCCCGCAGATGATGCCCAGGGGCTGGAAAAGCGTCGTGGTGTAGCGGGTCAGGCGGGGGA
>DATJFA010000187.1:0-4309 GCA_035496015.1 Terriglobales bacterium
GGGCGTCTGACTGCAATGTAGAGGCGGCAGATTACGAGGGTGTAAACGTCAGGTTAAAAATTGGTTACAGAACCCGGCTATGGCGATGCCTTCGAACTTGGACTTAATGTGCAAATCGTGAACACGAGGGGACCGGCTGCCTGCCGGCAGCCTCGCCGAGAGAACCTCCTAAGTTATAGGAGTGGAGTGGCTTGCGGCAGATTACTGGTAATGGCAGCGTTGGAGGGCATCCTGCTTTGGGGAAGCCGTGGTCGAGCCCAGGCAATTCAGCTCTCTGGGGCCTATGGCAATCGCGCTGGCGATGGCGTTCGTCAGCGCGGTACCGGGGCATGCCGGTAAGAATTCCGCTCCGGCGCAAGTCATGATGGTCGCCACCATGCCGCCGACTTTCTCCCTGCAGGCTGCGCAGGCCAGCGTGGCCGGTGCCGCCGGCACGGTGCAAGTGCAGAGCGCAGGACATGGACGTCTGCTCATTCGCGGCCACCTGCGCGGCCAGGGTGGCGCAGCCGTGGTGCGTATCCCTGTTTCCTTGGCGGCGAACACACGCAGTTTCGTGGTACGGGCGCTGGCTGAAGGCGCTACTTCCCCCGCGACCATCTACCTGGAAGGTCCAGAAATCATGGCGCGCCGCATGCCCCTGCGTGGCTCAGCAGCTCTGGCCATGGCGATGGCCAAAGATCGCGGGAGCGAGTTCTTTGCTCTCAATCAGCCGATGCATTCCACACTGGAGATCGTGTTCGAAGATCTCCTCCGGCAGCAGAACAAGTCGTTCAGCATCGCGTTGACCATGCACGCCTTGGGCTACTAGAAACACCGCTGGCCTGCGCAAACAGCAGGTTCTTTGTCGCACTCGCCGAGCCAGCTCGGTTCGCGCTTCCTCAGAATGACAATTCCAGAGAGGTGCGAAGCAGCGCTAGAGCGCTCGCCACCCAATGCTTGGTCTTCCCTGGATACTTGATTCAGGTGCGGAGGGGGGTGCGAACAGAACGAGGGCTTTTCTTCTGGAAATTCGCTACTTGGGGTTGACCGTTTTGCCCCGGCGCAGAGTGATCAACAGTTCGCTCGCCACTTCCTCGCGCATCGCGGTCGCGCTCGACGGACACGACACCACTTCATAGGGCAGCGGGTTCACAAAATCGGCGAAGGAAACCTCAATGGGGTAACTCCCTGAACGTTTTTTGCGCACCAGAAACTGTCCCGCGGCGTTGGTCAGCAGCACTTCGCCATCGACGCGCACAGCCGCGCCGGGTATAGCGTTGCCGTGTTCATCCACCACCCGGCCGCGAACCACATAGCGGGGCAGGCGAAAACCGCTGGAGCCGTTCACGCCCAAAAAACGCGAAGCGCCATAGAGCGCGCTGCTGCCCGCAACCGAATACTTGGTCTTGCCGTCAGGTCCGAGAAAGCTCTGGCCGTCGAGCTCGATCCCACCGAAGGGCCGCAGCTGCAGCGTCACCGCAATTCCCTGCTTGAACGGCCGAGTGAGAAAGGGCACATACACCGTCTGGTAGTCCACTCCCACGGTGAAGTGATTGGAAAAATAATTTCCGCCGAAGGATAGCGTTGTTTGGCCCTGGGACGAACCGATGATCTGCAGCAAGCTGAGCCGGGGGGAAACCGCCTCCCGCAGGATGCCGGAAATCATGCTGGAGAGCTGCTTGTCGGTTTGAGGGCGGCTGCGGAAATAATTGATGCCGGTATCCAGCCAGCGCGTAACTGGGCGGTCCACCCACAGGGCCGCGCCGGTGGTCTTTTTCCCCTGCAGAAAGGATTGGAACAAGCCGCCGCCCCAGCGGAATTGCCGGAAATCGAATCCGCCCTGCACCTGGTCCACCGTGGCGCGCACAAAGGGCAGGCTGGCGTTGTATTGGGGCTGAAGCAAGTTCTGGTGCCCGGCGACGAACACCATGCCAGTGCGCGGCTTGATTGTGGCCAGAATATTTCCGCCAGCGTATTCCGAGTTAATGGGCTGGGGCACCGTGACGCGCCGGAATCGGTCGCCCGCCGCGATGTACGCCGCTCTTAGCTCCAGCCAGTTCAGTTTTACTTCCAGGCTACCGGCTCCATAGCCCTGGTTGGAGCCGACGCCTGCGGTTCCACCCAGCGTGATTCCAGAATGGGGCTGAAAGCTGAACCCGTTGATCGCGGTCTGTTGTTCAGAAAATACTTCGCGGGAGAAGAAATGGAGGTGATCGGAAACCGCTTTATCCACGAAGAGCATTCCCGCGGGCGTGTCGGCCGTTGCAGCCTGGAAAAAGGGCGTGCCTCCGCCCACGGCGGTGGCTCCAGCGAAGGCCATCAGTTCGTAGCCCTCGCGATGCGTGCTGAAGGAGGCGCCGCGGGCCAGCAGAAACTGATTGCTGTTGAAAATGTCGGTGGGGAGATCGAGGGTGATGGGCTCGTCGCCCAGGCTCAGAGTTCCCGAATGCAATTTAGCCGAGGCGCGGGTGCCCAGCAGGAAGTTCCCGCCCAACTCGCCCGCGCCCACATAGCCCTGATAATTGCCGCTTTGCAGCTGAATGGAGGCGCCGTTGGCGTCGTAGAGGTCAGAGGAACCGCCGCCTACCGTGATCAGCTGCGCCCGGCATGACGGCGCGCAGGCCAGCCACAACAGCCAGACAGCGGCCGCCGGAACGAGCGAACTGGGGAGCTTGCACATTTTCTGTTGCCGGAATCACGGGGTGGCGCCCTGAACCTCCGTTTCCATCGTGAAACGATCGAAATGCAGCACTACTTTGCTGGGCACGCTGGCTGCTTGCCAGGGTATTTCCACCTGGCGCTCACTGTTGGGAAACAGTGGGAAGCCGCCTTGCGTGGCCTTCATTTTGCGCCCTTGCACGTCGGTCTCCAGCACCCGCCCGAACGTATCGCCAGAGTTGGCCACGCGAACCACGACTTTTTTCGCTTGCGGCAGATACTCGGCGCGCACAATGCTCAGGTTCCCTTTCTGCAGCCGGCGCTTGGGCAGCAGGTAGATGGTGTGCGGCAACTGCACCTGGATCATGAAACCTTCCGGGGTGCGCTGGCGAAAGCCGGAAAAGGCCGCGTACAGCACGCACCATGCCGGCAGCTTTTCAGACCAGGCCTGGTAGAAGACGTAATGGCTCTGCCGCGGCGGAATGCGGAAGGACATCTCGGAAAGCTTCAGGTGGACGTCCCCATCCAGCGGTCGGTAAGAAATTTCGCCGGTGGGCGAAACGGTAAAGCTCTTCGCTTCCAGCGTGACGCTCAGCGGCTGCAGCGAATCGTTGTAGTACTCGATTTTGCCGCTGGCTTTCTTGCCCGCGGCCTTGACCACGTTCTCGTCAATCAGCGGGCGCACCGTCTGGGCCGGCAACGCCGCGCTTACAGCAATGGTCAGGCAGAGCGCAGCCGTGAAGCTCCGCCCTGCCCTCCCCCCCATCCCTGCCATTTGCCTGAGAGTCATTTTGGGTCTGCCTGTGCCTGGTTGCAAAACTACGGCGTGGTTTGCGCCTGGATGTTGAGCACTCCCGTATAACTGTCCGCGGGAAGTTGCGGCACTACCGTGGTGTCAATCTGGTAAGCGAGCGTGTCTGTGCGCGCGCCGTTGATGTTGGTATTACCGGTGATGCTGGTGGCCCCGATCTGCAGGCCCGACGCAGCCGCGTTGAAGGGACTCACGTTGCTGCAGGGGTTGAATGCGCCGGCGCCGTTCACCTGGATTTTGACCGCCGAGGAAGGAATGGTAACCGTGTTTCCCGCGGTCACTGGATTCAAGGCGGCTGCGGCGCTGGTGAAATAGGCCCATACGGCGATGTTGTTCCTGCCTGGCTTCAGCGACCAGGAAGTGACAACGGTTGAGGTGCCGCTCCCGTTGTTGGCGGCAGTGTTCGGCGCCAGGGTGAAATTAATGCTGGTGCCTGAGGTCACAGTCACGGTGAGCGACTCGTTGAGTGTGGCGTTGAGAGCCACCGTGGCAATGTTGGAGTTGGCCGGGGCGGCGGCGGCAATGCCTGTCGCCATCAAAACCGCAACGGCAACTGCCGAAAAAAAGGCAAAGCTCTGCAAGTGTGCCTTCATGGTTCTTTCCTTACCTGGAACGGCGAAACTGAGGATTCGCCTGGGTCGTCCAATCCTGGGACAAAAGTCCAAATTTGGGACGCAGAGCCAGTATTCTCAGCGGCCATTATCCCGTCGAGATTACCAACGTCATCTCGAATCCCTGATGTCACTGCCTAGTCACCCCTGAACGCAAAAATCTTCACCGCCGAGAACGCCGAGATCGCCGAGATTAAAAAATGCTCCTCCGCGATCTCGGCGTGCTCTGCGCTGAAGAAGGTTTGCCTCT
>DATJFA010000188.1:0-5600 GCA_035496015.1 Terriglobales bacterium
TGGTTTTCCGCTTCCAGCACGATGCGGGCCATGATGGTGACCGCTTCCACGGGATAGCGGCCGCTGGCCGTCTCGCCGGAGAGCATCACCGCGTCCGTGCCGTCGAACACCGCATTGGCTACATCGCTGGCCTCGGCCCGCGTGGGGCGGGGATTGTCAATCATGGACTCCAGCATCTGGGTGGCGGTGATCACCGGCTTGCGGAAGTCAGCGGCCCGGCGAATCACGTTTTTCTGAATGATGGGCACGGTTTCCGGCGGCATCTCCACGCCCAAGTCGCCGCGCGCCACCATCACGCCGTCAGCTGCCTCCAGGATGTTGTCCAGGTCATCGACCGCCTGCGGCTTTTCCAGCTTGGCGATGACCGGGACATCGCTCTTGCGCTCGCCGATCAGGCGCTTCACCCGGCGCACATCTTCAGCGCAGCGAATGAAGGAGACGGCAACGACGTCCACGCCGTGCTCCAGGCCAAACTCCAGGTCCTTGTAATCCTTGGGCGTGAGCGAGGGCACGCTGAGCACGGCGCCGGGCAGGTTGATGCCCTGGTGTTCGGCCAGCAGCCCGCCGTTGACCACTTCGCACTCCACGTCGTCATTGCGGATGGCCTTCACCCGCAACTCAATCAGGCCGTCAGAAAGCAGGATGCGCGAGCCCGTGTTCACCTCCCGCGCCAGGTCCTGGAAGGTAGTGGAGATTACGGACGTGGTGCCGGGCACGTCGCGCGGCGTAATGGTGACGCGCGAGCCCGTCTTAAGCGCCACCGGCGTGCGGTACTTCAGGCGGCCGGTGCGCATCTTGGGCCCCTGCAAGTCCTGCAGGATGCACACGGTGCGGTCTTCCTTCTCCGCCGCCCGACGCACCCGCTCAATGACTCGGGCATGCTCTTCGTGAGTGCCGTGAGAAAAGTTAAGCCGGGCCACATCCATGCCGGCGCACAGCAACTCGCGGATCATGGCCTCGGAGTTGGAAGAAGGGCCCAGGGTGCAGATGATCTTCGCCCGGCGCTCGGCCACCGCCGCCAGCCCGTTTTTGCCGCCCACTTCTACCTGGGCTGCCATTGTTTCCAGGAGTTCGGGAGCCTCGGTTTTATCCACGCAGGGGCTCCCGGGAGAGAAAGATAGGGACTGAGAAATGCATGTTTCACATTGTTGGGGAAAGCAGGCACTCTTGGCAACTTCTTCCGGCGGGGAGTATGAGCCTGCTCAACGCCGTTAAGGAGGAAAGAAACGGGAGCAGGGTTAGAAATGTTCCAACATCCAGGCGTTATTCTCGAGGCTGGGAGCTGCGATGGCCAGATAACGACCGTCACGCGATGGTATAGCCCAACTGGGGCTGCTCTTCACCTTCCACAAGGGGTGGACTGCGCCCTGCAAGCTCACGTAGAGCAAGGTTGATTGCCGTCCAGTGGGGTTGCTGGAAACAAACAAGGCCTTGGAATCAGCCGCCCAGTCCACCGATGCAAAGCCGGACCAGTCCTTGATATCGAGAACGCGCTCGGCGCCGCCGGCCACGGGTAAAAGGCGTATCTTGCCGGCACCAGTCTTGAGGTCGACCAGGGCAAGCCAGGAGCCGTCGGGGGAAAGGCTCCAGTTATAGATGCCGCCCTCCTCAACGGTGCGAAAGGAACGGTGGTCGCCGGAGAGTGGGTCAAAGCGTGAAAAGATGAAACGATTTTCAAGCTGCTGGCTCATCACGCAAATCTTGGCGGGCGAGCGGGAACATTGGAAATTATTGACGGAAGGGGCTTCCAGCAGGCGCTGCGTGGGCCCGCCAGCGAGGGGAACTCGCATCAGCCTGATCGGGGCAGAAAAGTCGCCCGGCCCGGAGGTGTATAGCAGTTGTGTTCCTTCGGGATTCAGCCGACAAACCAGCTTGCTCTCCGTGCCCACGGATAGCATTTCCGCAGTGGGCTTATCAAGGTCCTGACGGAAGATGTTGCGGGCACCGGTGCGGTCGGAGATGAAGAGCACGGCTTTGCTATCTGACGTCCAATCAAATGGAAAATCGTTGGCGTCATCCAAGGTCAGCCGTCGCGCAGCAAGAGGCCGGGGGGAGGAGGGGGCAAAGGGTGCGACGTACACATCGGCTTCGATGGTGGCACGCAAAAGAACCAGTTGGCGATTGTCGGCGGTTATGCTGAATTGAATCGCGTAGCCCGGCCCGCTGGTGACACGGGTGGGCGCTCCCTTGGTGCGCATGGTGCGCAAGTCCACCAGTACCGACCACACATTTGATCCGGCGGGACTGGAAGCAGGTTCGTCTCTGGCGACAACAATGCGGCCATCGGAAAGCCACAGCAGACCGTTATCCAGGGCAGGATCCGTGAGGAGGACGGGGTTATGGCCATGCTCCAATTCCAAGGCTTCTAGCTTGGATGAATTCTCTGCCAGGATGAATCTGGTATAGGCGATCCACTTTCCATCAGGCGACCACACCGGAGTGGCTAACAGGTCATTGGGGGAGCCAGAGACGAGTTTTCGTTGGTCGGCGCCGCTGGCGCTCATCAGCCATAGTTCCCTTCCCGCTCCAAATGGGCCCTCGCCCCTGACAAAGGCAATGCGGGTGCCATCGGGAGAAACGGAGCCGACGGTTCCCTCATCACTGATCTGCCTCGCTCCACCCAGCAGCGAGACCACCCATAAGCCCGAACTGACACCGTTCGATGGTGTCCACGAGGTCAGCACATTGGTGCTGTCCGGAAACCATGCCAGAAACATTACTTCGCCCTTGGCAGGCACCGACAAGGGATGAATCTCACCGGTAGCAATCGTGCGGACGTACACGCCGCTGGGATCCGCCAGGACCAGGTACTTGCCGTCGGGTGAGATGGCAGCGGCAGAAAGTGGATTGGCAGTGGAATTGGTGGTCAGACGCTGTTCTTTGAGCTGGGGTACGGTTGCCGAGCTTTGTTGGCGGCGCAGGAGCAGCCATCCCGCCACTGCGGACGCGAGCAAGAGCAACAATACGAGCAGGACAAGCTGCCAGTGCGGAAAGCGCGGCTGCCGGCGAACGGCCTGCGCAGCAATGCGGCCACTTTCGCTGTCGCGCTTCAGCCGCTTTACGTCCGCTCGTATTTCAGCCGCCGACTGGTAACGAACCTCGCGGTCCTTTTCAAGGGCCTTGTTAATGATCTCTTCCAGACGCGGGGGGATGGCCGGATTCATGCGCAATGGGGCCGACGGTTCGCGATTAAGGATAGAGTCGAAGATTACTCCTGAAGTATCACCGCTGAAAGGCAGTTTGCCGGTGCACATCTCATAGAGCACTGCGCCAAAAGAAAACAGGTCGGTTCGCCCGTCCAGTTCCTGGCCCCGCACCTGCTCCGGCGACATATAAGCGACGGTTCCTACCGTGGAGCCCGGGCTGGTAAGGTGCGCCTCGTCTGCTGTCAGGGTGGGAGCCGCAGAATCGACCGGCTGAGGCTTGGTGGTGACCTTCGCGAGTCCGAAGTCAAGTATTTTGGCCTGGCTTCGATTGGTCACGAAAATATTTGCCGGCTTGATATCCCTGTGAACGATACCCTTGGCGTGAGCCGCATCGAGCGCATCCGTGATCTGCAGGCTAAGATCGAGAACGGTTTCGGTGCCCAGCGGCTTGCCTGCGATTTTCTGCCGTAGCGTCATCCCTTCCAGGTATTCCATGACGATGAAGGAATGGTCCGCGTCCCTGCCAATTTCATAAATGGTGCAAATGTTGGGGTGGTTGAGCGCGGAAGCGGAACGGGCTTCACGCCGAAACCGGTCCAGAGCCTGCGGATCCCGCGCCAGTTCGTTGGGCAGGAATTTCAAAGCGACAAAGCGACCCAGCTCAGTGTCCTCGGCCTTGTAGACCACACCCATCCCGCCGCCGCCAATCTTCTCAATGATGTGGTAGTGGGAAACTGTCTGGTCAATCACGGAAGTTGCGTAATGTTAGGCGAGGACATAGGGCAAGTCAATGGCCACCACAGCTGGGGGTGCAGTTTGAAAATCGCTGGACTGCCACCAATGCACCTTGGTTCCCTGTGTAGGCGGAACGGTAGAGCACTTTCAATTTTAGAATGGTGTACGCACCGCTGAGAAAGTTCACCGCACGTACACTTCGGGTTCGCGGTGTTGTGCCGGGCGGTCCTTCAGGCTAAGGCAGCGGGGGAAGAGCATGGCATTCATTTCCGCGCCTACGAGCACGATGACAGAAACCATGAACATCCACACCATCAGGGCGATGGCCAAGCCGAGCGAGCCGTAGAGAATGCTGTACTCGGCGTAATGCCGCAGGTACCAGCCGAAAGCCATGGTGGCGGCGAACCAGGCCGCGGTGCCCAGGCAGGAGCCCGGCAGCACGGTGTGCCAAGGCTGGGTGCGAGGCACGGCGTGGTGATAGATGAGCGCAATCACAGCGATGCTGGTGAGGATGGCAATGGTCCAGCGGATGAGCGTCCACAGCGCCAGCACGTAGGGACCGTAATCGTGGCCGGCGTAAAAGAGGAGCCTGGTTTCAATCTGGGTGCCGAAGGCCACCAGGATGGTGGCGAACAACATGGGGATTCCGGCCATAATGACCAGCCCAAAGGCGATCATGCGCTCTTTCACCAGCCCCCAGGATTTGGGTAGCTGGTAAGCGTTGCGGAAGCCTTCCATCCAGGAAACCATGACGCCGGATGCCGTCCACAGAGTGATGAGCGAGGTGGTAATAAGCAGTCCGACCGGGCGGCTGGTAGCTCCCTTCAAATAGGCCACGGCGGTGGCGCTGCCGGTGGGCAGAATCTTGCCCACGGCATAAGAAATCTCCCGCAGCATGGGCGCGGTGTGGTGCGAGGTGGCCAGCGTGGCCCCCACAACCAGCAGAGCGGGGAAAAGAGTGAGGATAGCGGAGTAGGCGGCCGCCTTGGCCATGGTAAAAGCGTCGTGCTGAACTGCACGCCACAAGGCACGGCGCAAAAGGCGGAGGAAACTCCACATTACCCTGATAAGGGTATTCCCGTAGTGCCACGGACGCAATTGGGTGGGCTGGTGCCGTTGGGCCATGATAGCTGGCTGGCTGGACGGCAACGGCCGCTCGGGACTTGCGTGCATGTAGTTCAAAATAAAGCGTTAAAAAAATAAGGGGCGACTCGAGCCCGGTCGCCCCTTCGTACTGTGAATGGCTTACTCCGCAGCCAACTCCTCGGTTTCGCCTTCGTGCCGCAGCAGTTCCAGGGCGCGCTCGGCTTCCTCGTAGGCGGCCGAGACTTCCTCCTGGACCTTGGCGGCAGCTTCCTCCAGCTCGGGAGAGAGCTTGACGTTGCGGTAGTACTCCATGCCGGTTCCGGCCGGGATCAGCCGGCCCACAATCACGTTTTCCTTCAGGCCGCGCAGGTGATCCACGGCTCCCTGTATGGATGCCTCGGTGAGCACCCGGGTCGTCTCCTGGAAGGAAGCGGCGGAGATGAAGGATTCGGTGGAAAGCGAGGCCTTGGTGATGCCCAGCAACAGCGGCCTGCCGGTAGCCGGCTTGCCGCCCTGCATGATGGTGCGCTCGTTCTCTTCGCGGAAGCGGAACTTGTCCACCTGTTGCTCCAGCAGGAACTGGGTGTCGCCGACGTCTTCCACTTTGACCCAGCGCATCATCTGGCGCACGAT
>DATJFA010000189.1:0-18926 GCA_035496015.1 Terriglobales bacterium
TTTAGTATTCTGTAATATCCTGCTGAGGGCCCGGCTGGGTCATCTGCCATTCATGTCCATACGAACTGTCTTTTTAACGAAAGAGGAGTGCGCCCGCGGCGAGCGCCAGGGCTGGCACGAGTTTGCGCGCGACTACGCGCCGCTGGCGAAGACGCTTCTGCAGCAGTATTTTCCTACGCTTACGCCGGAACTAGATGCGCACGCGCGTGCGGTGTTCCAGCGCGCCCGGGCCAACCAGAATGAGTGGTTCAGGAATGTCTCCTTCACGAACGAACGCGAGTTCCTGATGTCCTTCCGGCAGCTCGTTTTTGCTTATGGCCGGGAAGCCGCGCGCGTGCCGGTGCCGCAGCTTTCGCTGGAGCAGGTGCGGGAGATCATGAAAGACCTGCCGGTGACCGAGCGGCAGATGCTCTGGCTGTTCATTAAGGGCTACACCGCGCCGCAGATCGCGCGCATGATGAGCGACGCAGAGAACACTGCCGAAAAGGTCAAGAGCATTGCCGATGAGCGGCTCAAGCAACTGCTGCCGTCAACCACGCCCGACGTCTTCAGCATATCGGCCCGGGTGTTGATGGAGGAGGCGGACAAGACTAAGTCCGAGCAGTGCGTCGCCCTGAAGACCTTCAACAACATTGTGAACGGGCAGATCACGTGGCGGGAGCGGGAACTGGCCGAAGAGCACATCCGCGACTGCTTCAACTGCCTGGACCGATTCACAGCCTTCCAGGAGATGATCCGGCTGCGTAAAGACGCGAAGCCGCTGGAGGAAGCGGAAGTGGAGCCTATCCTGGAACAACTGCATCTGCCGCCCGCCAAGGGCAAAGGGATGCTGGCGCGGCTGTTCGCGAAGTGAGACGCCAGGCCTGTTGAAGACCGCAAAAATAATATTCTCGAGGGACCAAAGCTCTGCACCTTTCTCGAAATACAAGGTCCCTCGACTCGGGCTTTGTCTCGCAAGCTGGACGCACCCTCGCTCGGGATGACAGACCGATAAGGATGCTGCATCAGGGACATTACTTCCGCAGCCATCACCGAAGTTCACTTTGTTTGCTGCTGGGTTTCTGCCGTTAAAAAGCCGAGCACTTCCACACCCGTACCAAACAGATGAACGATTGGTTAGGCGCCCTGCGCGCTGGGCCGCTGCTGCTCTTCCCACCGCCAGTCTTTGAACTCCTGCCGCAGTTTGCTCTTCAGCAGCTTTCCGGTGGAGGTGTGAGGCAGTTCGCTGACAAAGACGAAGGCATCGGGCACCTGCCAGCGGGCAAAGCGCTGCTCCAGGAAGGCGCGCAGTTCGTTTTCGTCCACGCGCACACCGTCTTTCAGCACCACCACCGCCAGCGGACGCTCCTGCCACTTGGAGTGGGGAACGGCGATCACCGCCGCTTCCTTGATACCTGGGTGCGCTACCAAGGCATTTTCCAGGTCCACGGAGCTGATCCACTCGCCGCCTGATTTGATCAGGTCCTTCACTCTATCGGTGAGCTTGACGTAGCCTTCGCTATCAATGGTGGCCACGTCGCCGGTGCGCAGCCAGCCGTCGGCGGTCCACTTGTCGCTCTGGTCAAGGCGGTAATAACTGCTGGCCACCCAGGGACCGCGCACCTGCAGTTCGCCCGCGGTTTTGCCGTCCCATGGCACTTCGCCCTCATCGCCTACGGTGCGCACCTCGATGAAAGGCGAAGGCAGGCCCTGCTTGGCGCGTAGGGCGTAGCGTTCATCTTCCGGCCAGGCGTGCATGTGCGGCTTGGGAATGCACACGGTGGCCAGAGGCGTGGTTTCAGTCATGCCCCAGGGCTGAATGACGCGCACACCGAACTTGTCGAAGCGGCGGAACATGGATTCGGGCGCTGCCGAGCCGGCCACCACCACGCGCAGCCCGGGGGCAAGTTTCCAGCGACCTGGGTGGCAATCGAGCGCGTTCAGCACGGGCAGCCAGACGGTGGGCACGCCACCGGTAAGAGTTACGCCCTCATTCTGCAGCAGGTCGAGCAGGCACTCGGGCTGCAGGTTGCGTCCAGGAAGAACCTGCTTGCAGCCATTCATGGTGGCGGCGTAGGGGAGGCCCCAGGCGTTGGCGTGGAACATGGACATGGCCGGGAGAACGGTGTCGTAGCAGCTGAGGTTGAGTTGGTCGGGCAGGGAAATGGAGAGGGAATGCAGCGCCAGGGCGCGATGCGAGTAAACGACACCCTTGGGGTTGCCAGTGGTGCCCGAGGTGTAGCACATGGCGGCGGCATCATCTTCGGCAAGTTCGGGGTAGCGGAGCTCACCGCCGGCCTCGGCGAGAAACTTCTGGTACGATTCGCAGCCCGGCGGCAGGTGGCCGCTGCCATGGTCCACCACAAAGACGCGGTCCAGCTTCACCCGCGCGCGAAACTGCTGGAAAACATCGAGCAGCACGTCGTCCACAATCAGAAAGCGGTCCTCGGCGTGGTTAGCGATATAGGCGATCTCGTCCGCATGCAGCCGCAGGTTCAGGGTGTGAACCACCCCACCCACGGCAGGCACACCGAAGTAGGCTTCCAGGTGCTCATGCTCGTTCCACATCAGGGTGGCCACGCGATCGCCCTGGACGATGCCGGCGCGCTGCAGGGCGGCTGACAACTGGCGGGAGCGGCGGTGCAGGTCGCGATAGGTATAACGGTGGACCGAGCCGTCGGGGCGAGCGGAGACTATCTCTACGTTGGGGAACAGCGTGCCCGCGCGCTCCAGCATGCTGGTGAGCAGCAGCGGAGAGGGCATTATAGTGGACTTCATGAAGCCTCCAGGGGGCCGAGATAGCGTGAGGCAGGTCCTTTTCGCCACCTGCAGCGGGTGTGAACCGCGGCCGGGCTGACGGCAAATAGGGTCGGAATTATAGCTGCGGAATATTGCAGGAGCTATGGCAAATTTGCAGGGCTGGGTTTGAGATTGCTGCGAAAGGGACAACTGGATGCCCCCACTAGTGCTTGACCTGACCCGCCTTGTGCCCGGTCCGCTGGCCGTGCAAATGCTGCAGCGCATGGGCTTTCGCGCGATGCGCATCAGCGCTCCGGGTGGCGACATGCTGCAGCGGGTGGCTCCCGAAATCTACCAGGCCCTGCAGGCGGACAAAGAATCGCGAACCCTGGACCTGAAAACCAGCGAGGGGCGGGAGCAGTTGCTGCAGTTAGTGCGGGAGACAGCGGTTCTGATTGAGAGCAACCTGCCGGGAACCATGGAGCGCCTGGGCGTGGGACCGGAGGTGCTGCGGGTGGCGCAGCCTAAGCTGGTGTACGTGCGGATGGCAGGATTTCGCGAGGACGCATGGAAACAGTCTCCCGGGCACGACCTCACCTATCTTGCAGCCGCCGGGCTTGTCGGCAGGCTGGAGCCGGTGTGGCGTCACATTCAGCTTGCCGACCTGTGCGGCGCCTTCTGGACGGCGATGGCGGCGCTCGACGGCCTGCGCCGCGGCGGAGGATTCTACGAGGTCTACCTGGGCGAAGCGGCGCAAACGGTGGGCCTGCCCAGCCCGCCTTTTCTCGAGGGCAATTCCTGCTGCTATGGGATTTATACGGCGGCGGACGGGCATATCGCGCTGGCGGCCCTGGAGCCCCATCTCTGGCAGCGTTTCTGCAGCGCTGCCGGCCGCGAGGACTGGGCTGCGGCGGCCATGTCGCCTGCGAACAAGGAGAATTCTGCTTACGCTGAAATCTGTCAATTTTTTGCGGCCCGAACCGCGCAGGAATGGGAGCAGTGGGCGGGCGAGAAGCGCATTCCCCTGCGTGCAGTCAAAAGTGAACCGCAGGCTGTAGCGGGGGCACCCTGGAGAGTGAGCTGACCGCGGCTTCAATGAGGAGTCATTCGGCCGACAGATGCAGTTGGTCATCAGAGTACGGAACTAAACCGTCTTGGCGGGCGTGCGCCTGCGCTCCTGCCACTGAGAGCTGGAGAAGATGCGGGGAGCGACTTCGATGAGCCGGGGCAGCATCTCGAACACCGAGACCGGGCTCCATTTCGTGCCTCGCCGCGTTCGATGGCCGCGCCGGTTCAGTTCCTCGGCGATGCGCCAGTAGGGACCTTCATCCACCATCAGCTCCAGCATGTCGACCAGGGTCCCGGTTTCCGCCGAGTTCTCATGCAGCGCGCCGTGAGCCACCTGCAGGCCGAAGGGAATTTCCGCGGCAGCGCGCTCCCCCGCTTCCTCCTCGCTGACTTCGCGCTGCCATTCCATGGCTACCAGGGTCCATCCCTGGTCGCGCATGGATTGCACATCTTCCGGCTTGAATGGTCCCGCGACTGGCTGGCGCATGCGCTCGACTTTGGGCATAGTTCACCTCGGTGTGGAGCAGTGCTGCCAGGAGCACGCGGTGTGCCAAGGCGCAGGAAGAACTTGCTTCACTTTCAATAACTTCCATCAGGCGTGCAAGCGGTGGCGATCACCTCGGTGTCCGCTCGTGGGACAAGCCGTGCGAAAGCGAGCAGTGTGAAGGGATGTTGATGATTGTCAATTGAGGAAGGGCCTTGGCTTTTCTGGCCATTAGGAACACCTCTTTCAGAGCAGAGGCCGCGACCGGCAGCCCGAAAATACTTCATCTGTTGCTTCCGGCCGCACCGTGTGCCCGGCGGTCGAACAATTCAGTCGTGACAAGATGTTTATTTGATTCTGGCGAGCAATGAGCTATCATTGGCGCGTTTTGCGGCGGTTCTTTGCCCTGTTAGAACCGCTGCGTGATCCTTTACTTGGCCGTCTGCTCAACGGTCAAGCGGTGTAACCATCGACAACTCGGATAGCGGTTCGGATCGCTGCGTGCCCTCGACGAGGCTCATGCGGGGACTGGGAGAAGGTGTCTTCCTCTCCACTGATCCTGGGCCTTCTTAGGAAAGGTCCGGATTGCGCTGCGGCTTCGCTGGGTAGATCTGTGGCCTGCTCGGCCAGGATCGAGGCGCCGCTTCTCGCCTCGGCCTGCGCGAAGGGAATCGACCGCCTTCCTGGGTGTCAAGGAACAACACTTTGGAAACACCCTCGCCGCAGCACACGGCGAACAGCTATCAGCCTGCAACTGCACTTGCACTAATCGCAACTTGCCTGTGGTTCGGCATAGCGGCCGGCTTGGCTGAGCGTCTGCTCTATCACTTTTTCCCCGGCACCACGGGCGGAAACGATTTGTGGTATGACGCGCTCGCCGACTTACTTCTGTTCTCAGCACTGGCGCTCCCGATTCTTATCGTTGGTCGTTTTGGCTGGTGGCGGCACCTTTCCAAAATTACGTTTTTCTTTGCCGCTGCGTTGTGTGCCCTTGATTGTCTGTTTGTAATCTGGCCACCGCACGGGCATCGTTTGGCGCAGATGGCTTTGACGGGCGGCGGAGCTCTGGCAATCGCGGCCCTCTTCACCGCCCTGTTTTTGCGCCTCCGTTCTCCCGCTACATGGTTCGGGCGGGTGACTCTGCCTGTACTGCTGATTTACGGACTGATCTACATAGGCGGTGGCGCCTGGTGGTCGAGACATGAGGAAAAACTGAAAACCGCCGCGCTTCACCCCCGCCCCGAATCCCCTAATGTCCTGCTCCTCATCATGGATGCCGTGGGCGCCAACCATTTATCAACCTACGGATACGGACGCACCACCAGCCCGGGCTTGAGCGAATTCGCCGCGCACAGCGTAATCTTTGAAAAGGCGGTGGCTCCCTCCTCCTGGACCCTGCCCTCCCACGCTTCCATGCTTACCGGCCGCCTGCCCACCGAGCACCATGCGGGAGAGTACAACTGGCGTCTGGATGGCCGATTCCCCACGTTGGCAGAGGAATTTCAAAAAAACGGCTATCGCACTGCCGCATTTTCCGGCAACACCCTGCTGTTCAACCGTCGTGTCGGATTCGGCCGCGGCTACATCCACTTCGAGGACGGCAGCCTGCTGGAACGTCTGCTGCAGACTACCCTGGGGGAGCGAATTCAAACCCGCCTGGTCCGGGCCAACATTATTGACGACCTCGCCGGCCGAGAGGACGCGCACGAAATCAGTCAGGATACCTTGCGCTGGATACGCCAGGGTTCGGGCCCCTTCTTCGTCACCGTCAACTATTTTGATGCCCATGAACCGCTGCTTCCCCCGGCCCAGTACTTTCACCGCTTCTCCGCTCAGCGCGCGCCGCTGCGCGGCCAATACAACTGGCCCCAGGACGTTCAGCTCCCTCCCGGCGAGGTGAAGGACGAAGTGGACGCTTACGACGCCTGCATCGCCTACATGGATGAGCAAATCTCAACTTTCTTAAAGCAACTCGACGCCGCAGGCCTTTTGAACAACACCATTGTGGTCGTCACCTCCGACCACGGGCAGGAATTTCAGGAACACGGCTTCATGTTTCATGGCAGGGGCTTGTATTGGAACCTGCTGCACACCCCTTTGCTTATCAGTTGGCCGGGTCATCTGCCTGCCGGTGAGCACATCCCGACGCCGGTTGCCCTGCAGTCCCTGCCGGTTACCCTGCTGCGCCTGACAGGAGTTACAAGTGATCCATTTCCCGGCCCCTCATTGACGGATCTGTGGACGACCCCTGATGCTGCCCAATCCTGGCCGGCCCCGGTGTCCGAACTGGCGGAGATGGGCGCCTCGCCGCGCTTCCCCAGCTATTACGGCGCCATGAAATCCGTGGTCACGCCGCAATGGCATTACATACTGGGCGGTAAGTTGGGCCAGGATCTCTATGCCTGTTGCGATGACGAACAACGGAACTTGGCAGCTACGACTCTTGGCGCTAATCTCATGGCCGTTTTTCGCCGTCTCCTGGAAGAGGACCACCCCATCACCGCCGATGAGGTTCGAGCGGTGCTCCGTCAACGCTTCCTGCCGGGCGGTACAGGGCAACCGCCGCAATTGCCCGTCGAGAGCCAGCAAAAGGCAAACAATCGTGAGCGCATGAACCAGCAGTTACATGCCTTGGGGTATGTGCGCTGAGCCTTACCCGTAACTGCTCTCCCTTGGACGTGAGGGGTAACGATGCCGAAGAGGGCCTCGACGCGCCGTCGGCCCATAGTGCTACTACAACCACAGGCGTTGAATGAGTTGATTGGCCAGCAGGGCAGAGCCGTAGGCCAGGGCCGCCATGTAGAAGAATTGCGCCAGGGGCCATTTCCAGCTGTTGGTTTCCTTGCGCACTACAGCCAGCGTCGAGGTGCACTGCAGGGCAAAGGCGAAGAAGAGCAGCAGGGCGACGGCACCGCCGGGAGAAAGGTCGGCATGCAGCGCGCCTTGCAGGGACATGGCGTGCGTCCCCGGGTCCATGCCGTAGAGCGTGCCCAGCGTGCCCACGATTACTTCGCGGGCGGCAATGGAGGTTAGCAGCCCAACGCCGATCTTCCAGTTGAATCCCAGAGGAGCGATGACGGGCTCGATCCGCTGCCCCACGGCCGCCAGCACGCTGTCCTGCAACACGGCCTGGCCGGAGTGGGCGGGGAGGTTAATGAGCAGGGCCAAGCCCAGCGAAACCGCCAGTACCACGGTTCCTACACGCGAGGTGAATGCCCAGGAGCGGTCCGCCAGCCGCAGGCCCAGGGAACGAGCGGTGGGCAAGCGGTAAGTCGGCAGTTCCATCACGAACGGGCTGCTGTGCGATTTGAGCACGGAGGATTTCAGCAGCCGGGCGGTGACCACCGCCGCGAGAAATCCCACGACGTAAAGCCCGAGCATAGCCGCCGCCCGCGTTCCCAGAAATATGCCCGCCAGCGGGCGGTCGGGCACAAAGGCGGCAATGATCATGGTGTAAACGGGCAGCCGGGCGGAGCACGTCATCAGCGGCGCAATGAGAATGGTGGCCATGCGGTCGCGCTTGTTTTCGATGGTGCGCGTAGCCATGATGGCGGGTACGGCGCAGGCGTAGGCCGAGAGCAGCGGTATGAACGCCTTGCCGTTGAGCCCAAGCTTGGCCATGGTGCGGTCAGTAATGACGGCGGCGCGCGCCAGGTAGCCGGAGTCTTCCAGCACGCCGATGAGCAGGAAGAGCAGCAGAATTTGTGGCAGAAAAACCAGGACCGAGGCCATGCCCTTCCAGGCGCCGTCAATCAGCAGCGAGCGCAGCAGGCCGCTGGCAATGTGCGCCCCCAGCGGCTGTCCCGCCGCCAGCAGAAGGTCCTGCAACCCGTTCGAAAGCGGCTGCCCCAGGCGGAAGATGAGCTGAAAGGCGGCGATCACCACGGCCAGGAAAATCCCCGGTCCCCAGTAGCGATGGAGGAAGATGGAATCCAGGCGCTGTGACCAGGCCGGGGGCAGAGGCCGGCGATAGGAAGCGCGGCCGGCTACGCGCACCGCCCACTCGCGGCAGTGGCGCACATCCTGCAGCACGGGCAACTCCGCAGGGGCAGGCGGGGCGCCGATCGAACCTGCGAACTTCTGCACCGGGGCCAAGCCTTCGCCGCGCGCCGCGCTGATCAGAGCCACGGGCGTGCCCAGTTGGCCGGCCAACGCCACCAGGTCCACATCGCCGTTCTGCTGGCGCAGGGAATCGGCCATGTTGAGCAGCACCAGAGTAGGCAGGCCAAGAGCAATGACGCGGGCCGCAAGCACCAGGTGGCGGTTCAGGTTGGTCGCGTCGAGAATGAGGATGATGGCATCCGGCCGGGGCGTGCCCGGCATGCGCCCGTAGAGGACATCGGCGGCCACGCGCTCGTCCTCTGAGTGTGGTGACAGGCTGTGAATTCCGGGCAGATCCAGGACGGTGAGCGTTTCGCCATGACGGCCCCGCATGCGCCCCGCACGATGCTCCACCGTGACTCCGGGGAAATTGGCTACCTTCTGCCGCAGCCCGGTCAGGTTATTAAAAAGCGTGGACTTGCCGCTGTTAGGCGGACCTACCAGGGCCACGGTCTGAATGGTCTTACGACCGTCACCAGCCGATCTGGGCGTGCTCTCCGGCGCAATGGCAGTAAGGGTGGTCATGGGGCGACCTCCGCGGCGGCCTCGATGGGGAGAACGGAAATATGGCGGGTGGTCTCGCGGCGCAGCGCGATTTCGGCGCCATCCACACGGTAGACCACGGGGTCGCCGCCGGGTGCGCGCCGGACTGCCAACACCTGCGAGCCGGTCACCAGTCCCAGGTCCATGAGGGGCTCGGCGGTGTCGGGAGGCAGTGCCAGAGCGGCAATGACGGCAGACTGGCCGGGAGCCAGATCGGCAAGCCGGCGGGGCGTGGAAGGAACCGTTTTTTTGAAATTGAAAATCATTTTCAACTAGAAGCATTATGGCCGCGCCTTCCTTCCCCGGTCTGCTGCCTGCGTCACGCGGCCTTGTGACGTAGATCACAATGCGGCTGCTACTGCCCCCGCTCCCAAAATGGAACCACGCGCCCCGACTTGGCCTTGCGGCGTGATTCCCGTCACTTCCCTGCGATACCGCTCGGCTTATACAGGGAACTTGAGGAGGAAGTTATGAAACGGATTGCGATTGCCACGCTATGTGGCGTAGTGGCGGGCCTGGTTTGCGTTTCCATTGGGGCGATTGCGGGGCTAAAGATCACGCCCACGGGGTTCGGCTGGGCTGTTCTGAATCGCACCCTGCTGGGCTTCGTGATCGGAATTTCAGCCCTGCGTCTGCATTGGGCTGGGCACGGCGCAGTCATGGGTCTGCTGTTAGGGTCGCTGTTTTCCTATTCGGTGTGGATGATGGGAGATCCCGCTTGGCTGGTTCCTGCCCTCTTAGCCGGCAGCATGATTTTTGGCGTGGGAATTGAGTTCTTCACGACCGTGGTGTTCAAGCAACCGCAGCAGATACCCGGCGCCGTGGATGAGCAAGTGGAGATTCCAAGGCGAGCTGCCGCTTAGGCCGAAGGGCATTGGAGGTGTCAGTAGAGGGAGAGCGGCGTCAATACATGCTGCCCGCCAGAGCAGGGACTCTTATTGCCACTCTGGCCGGTTTTCGTCCGAGTGGAGCCTTTAATATCTGGTGTTGCGGCCTTACTTGCGGAAATAGAGGAATGCTGCCACGAGTACCAGAACCACGGTTAAGATCCACATGAACGTCTGGCGGCTTCCGCTCTGCTGCTGCTCGGCCATGAATAACCCTCCGACGGGGGAAGATGCGGGAAAGATACCAGATTATGGGGGGATGGGGTCAAATTTCTGCTAGGCGTGTGAGGATTAACCCCTCAAGCGGCAGCCTCGTGATCCCCTTCGGAAAGCTCCCAGAGCAGGTCTGTAGCCCGGTGGAGAGCGGAAGCCAGAGTGCCGGCGACTCCCTGGCGCAGAGTTTTGCCGTCGGGGCCGCGCAGCACAAAGGAGCAAACAACGGCGCCTTCATGCTCGCATACCTCAGCGCTCAAGCCGCCGCCGAAGATGCGCCAGCAAGAGCTGTGGGCCGAGGGCGGCGCGAGCATAATGCGTCCCCGACGAAACAACGCCGGTGACAGAAGACGAGCGGCTTGCTGCACTTTGTCCATCATCACAAATTATGAGGGGCCTTAGGCACGGCTTGTTGCCTAAGTAAAATTATTTGTGAGTTCGTGGTCAACATCGCCCGCGGCATCGAATAGACGATGACTGCTCGAATCCTGCTGGTGGACGATGAGCGCTCCATCCTGGTGACGCTCACCGCGATCCTGCAGAAGAATGGATTTCAGGTGATGAGCGCAGCTTCGGCTAGCGAAGCCAAGGAGAAGATGGCGCTGCACAAATTCGACCTGGTGATTACCGACCTGAAAATGGAAAGCGATGGGGCCGGTTTTGATGTGGTCAAGGCAGCCCTGGAACAGCCCTATAAGCCGGCGACGCTCCTGCTCACCGCTTATCCGGTGCCGCAGCAGGAATGGTCGGCCCGCGGCGCCGACGGCCTGCTGGAAAAGCCCACGGACATGTCATCGCTCCTGCAGACGATTACACAGTTGCTGGTGGCGGAGTAGAACTACTCCAGCAAATCCGGCTGCTCGCGCGTAATGCGCTGCCACAGCGGCTGGAACTGAAACCATCCCGCCTGGTGGTTACCGATCAATTCGCGAGTGGCGCGGGCGTGTTCGGGGTCAATCTTCACCGGGGTGCCCGCGGCTTCCGCCAGCAACTGAGCGTGGCAACTGCGGTCCATGGTGATGAACCACCACACGGCTTCTTCCACGCTGTGGCCGACGGTGAGCAGGCCGTGATTGCGCAGGATCACCGCCTTATAATTGCCCAGCGCCTGAGCGATGCGCTCGCCTTCGGAAGTTTCATAAACCACGCCGGTGAAGTCAGCGAACAGGCCGTGATCCTCGTAAAAGGCGCAGGCATCCTGAGTGAGAGGTTCGAGCAGGCGGCCCAGAGTGGACCAGGCGCGTCCGAAAACGGAATGAGAGTGGGCCGCGGCGATCACATCCGGGCGGGCCGCGTGCACACTGGAGTGAATGGTAAAAGCGGCCGCGTTCACGGGATACTTGCCCTCCACCACCTGGCCGTGCTGGTTAACCAGAATGAGGTCGGAGGCGCGAATCTGCCCGAAGTGCACGCCGAAGGGATTCACCCAGAAATGGTCGGGGCGCTCCGGGTCGCGGGCGGTGATGTGGCCGGCCACCCCCTCGTCGAATCCGTAGGCGGCAAACAGCCGGAAAGCCGCGGCCAGGCGCTGTTTGCGGTGGCGGCGCTCTTCCTCCTTGCTGGCAAAACCGGGGCCCTGGGGCATATGAAAAACGTTGGCAGGGGCGGTGGCCATGGGTCTCCTCCTCGAAGCGCGACAGAATATAGTCCCTGAACACCTGCCACCGCAAGTGGGAGGACCGATTAGGCGCGCGGGTTACAGATGACGCGAGAAGCAGTGCTCATGAGCACGCTTGCCTTTTGTTCCGGTACGGGCAAATGATGAGGATTCTGAATCGTCAATTGAGCCGACCCGGGAAACTCCCCCGCCGCAACGACCAGGAGGAATGCCACGACGAAAACTTTCATTGCTACCCCCGCCGGCGAAGTGGGCCACGCCGGCTGTTCACATTTCGGTGGACCATCCCATGGTGGGCACGACGAGGTCAAATAAAGGCGTGTGAGGTTTTCGTCTTAAGGTTTAAGTGGCTGATTCCTAAGCAGGTTGCGTTGCTAGCGTTTTAAGATTTAGCTATTGCGGCCGGAGGAATAGGTGTATGCTTTCGCCTTCGCGAGGTGGGCAAGATGCCATCGCCGGATAGAGTGCTGCGCTATGTTTTCGGCCCCTACGAGCTGGACATCGCGAAGGGGCGGCTACGCAAGTACGGTGTGCGCATGCGCTTGGAGCGGAAGCCCTTGCAGCTTCTGCTTGCCCTTCTGGAACAACCAGGGACCCTGATAAGGCGTAACGACCTGCGGCGCCGCCTGTGGGGCGAGGATGTCTTCGTAGATTTTGAGAACGGCTTGAACGTGGCGGTAAAGAAGCTGCGGACCGCGCTGGGAGATTCCGCCGAAGCCCCGGTGTATGTTGAGACGATTGCAGGGGAAGGGTATCGCTTCATAGGAACTGTGGAGACGGTATTGGCTGGCGCAGACCAAGAAGAACTGCAGCCGGTGGAAACCGAATTCCTTCCGGTTGCTAACAACGAACCGGTCATACCTTTGGTTGAGCAGCTCCGGCCGCACTTTTGGCCGCGTGCTGCATTAGCGGTAGCCGTTGTGCTGTGCGTGGCAGGCATAGCAGCTTTTTATCCCCGACCGTCGGAAGTCCGGCCGCCCAGCAGTTCTACGGTTCTAATCGGTCCCTTCGAGAACACTACCGGAGAAGCAGTGCTGGACGGCACCCTGCGCTTCGCCCTGGAGCGCGAACTCAGCAACTCGCAATCTGTTCGGGTGGTCCCTCCGGAAAGAGTGCAGGACATTCTGAAATTAATGCGCCGCACGCCGCCGGATCAACTGGATAGGTCTGTGGCACTGGAAATCTGCCGCCGCACTCCCGAGATTCGTGCCCTCATTACCGGCCGAGTAGACAAGATTGGCTCGAAATACCTGCTAACCGCGCAACTGATTGATCCCAGAAGCGGAGCCACGCTGCGGGGAGAGGAGGCGCAATCCGATTCTCAGAATGCGATTTTGCCTGCGGTGCATGGCCTTGCAGCCCAGGTTGGCCAGGACATTAGTCAAGCCCTTTCCGCGCCGGACAGCGGCAGCGGAGCCGTAGAACAGGTGACCACGAGTTCACTGCGGGCGCTTCAGCTCTATTCAGAAGCTGACGACCTGATGATCGTGAATGGGCCGGGAGGCCAGGACATTGTTGACCTCCTGAAGCAGGCCCTGGCCGAGGATCCCGACTTTGCTACTGCCCATGTAATGCTGGGCTATGTGTTATCAAACATGGGCCATCCGAAGGAGGGAATGCCGCATTTTGAACGAGCAATGGCCCTGGCCGACAAGGTCAGCGAGCATGAACGCCTGTTCATTGTTGGCAGTTATTACGAGGTACACAGCGACATTCCCAGAAAGACCGCCGCGTACGAAGAACTCTTACGGCATTATCCCGATGACATGTGGGCGCTGCGGAATCTCGCCGACGCCTACAGCGACGCAGGCCGTAACCGGGATGCGCTGCGGCTGGTGTTTCATCGGGCTATGCTTAGACCCGAGACTGAAGATATGCCTTTTGCGGACATCTGGAGCCAGTTGATGGCCGCGCATGAGGTCGACAATGCTAACCAATTAGCTGAACGCTGCCGGCAACATCCCCAAACGAGGCCGTGCGAGGCGCTGCTGGTTCAGGTAGCAGCTCAGCCTATTTGGCAAGAACTACGCGCGGGTCATCCCGAAGAAGCCCTGCGTCTGGGACGGCAGCTTGGGCAGCGCTCCTCCCAACTTCGGCCCGCGGCGGCTGAAATTTTGAATAACACCTTGTCCGAATTGTACATGGATTTGGGAATGCTCGAGGAGGCCAACCAGAACGTCATATTGAACATAGACAAACCAGATTACGACTATGGAGAGGCCATGATTGCTCATGCGCGGGGGGACCTGAACTCGGAGAGTGTCTACCTGACTCCCGTGCTTCACAACCCTGACTGGGTAGGACCTGGGACGTTCATGCGCCTCATTGAGGTCAACCGGATTCCCGAGGCGCGCTTGGTGCTTGCCCACAAAGAAATGGCGGACAAGGGCAGCGGCCTCGTCCGCCTGGCGCGTGGGGCTATCAGGTCGGCCGAGGGTGATCCGGCAGGAAGCCTGCCTGACCTGCGCCGGGCAATGGACGATCTGCAGAAACACGTACACATCGCCTACGTAAGTGCGGCCGACCACATGGCTACCGCCCTGGAAGAGAGCGGAGACACTAATGGGGCAATCACGGCCCTGGTTGACCTGCAAGAGCAGCTTCCGGCCCTGGGTAACAACTTTGTCGTCCATTTCTACAATCTGGATGCACGTTGGCATTTGGCACGGCTTTATCGGAAGACGGGTCAGTTGGACAAAGCAGAAAAGGTTGAGAACGGCTTGCGCGTACAACTTAAGCTGGCCGATCCGGATGTCGCCATCGTGCGTGAGCTGAAGGGATTGTCGGGGTCAGACATGCAAGCTGCCGTGCAGCACTGAAGCGCAACCCGCCGGCACGCGGCAAGAATTAAAAAGCCACTTTCAACGCAAACTGCAGATTTCGCGCATTAGCCGTCCCGCCAGCCTGGCCGAACTGTGGATTAGAGATGTCATTGGATCCCAAATAAAAGTTTGTGTGGTTGAATACGTTGAAAGCTTCCGCTCGGAACTGCAGCTTGCACCTTTCTGAAAGGCTGAAGTTCTTAAAGATCGAAGTGTCCGCATCCCAGTACCCTGGACCAAGAAAGGTGTTGCGTCCGAGATTGCCGACGCAGCCCAGGCAGGGAGCAGAAAAGAAATTGCTGGGCAAGTTGAAGCCGTTGGTCCACTGGTCATGGGTGGGATGCAGAGTTTCAGCGATAGCATTCGGACGGTCATTGTTGATGCCGTCCAGGTTGTAATCGCCACCGGTGTTGATGCAGTGTGCGGGATCGAAAGTAGCGCTGTCGCAGGCGCCGGGAGCAGAAGCTTGCAGGAAGGCGTGCCGTTGGTTAAACGGTGTCCAGTGGCTGCCGCTCTGGAAAGACCAGATGCCGTTTAATTGCCAGCCGCCCAGCACTGCTTTTGTCAGTCCCCGCCCGTTCCGGAAAAAGGGCAGTATCCAGATGAAATTGAAGGTGGCACGGTGGCGCATGTCAAAGGTGGAGTTGCCCCGGTCCAGGCCAGGCATGGTCTGGTCGGTGGTATAGCCATCGCCTGAGGCACGTCCATTATCGGTGGTGGCCGAGTTGTGCCAGCCCGAGCCGTTGTCAATCGAGTGGCTGAAAGTGTAGTTGCCGCTTACCTGCCAGCCAGCTCTCAAGCGCCTGCGCACCGACAGCTGCAACCCATGGTAACTGGATTTGCCCACGTTCGACCACACGCGCAGGTTTCCGTAATTCGGATTCAACAGGCCCTGGGGATTGATGGGAAAGCCATCGGGAGTGAGATTGGTGTTGAACTTGCTGCACAGCTTGCGTCCGAAGTTATCGGTGATGCAGGTGCCCTCGGGCAGGAGCGCGCCGGGAATGCGATTAACACTTTCGGCGTGGATCAGATTATTGGCAGCCGTGCCCACGTAATTCACTTCCAGGATCAGCTTGGGCCGTATTTCCCTCTGGACACCAAAGAACCAGTTGCGCACGAGCGGGTCGCGAATTCCCTGCGGGAAAATGATACCGGTCAGCCCTGCCAGGTTGGCGTTGGCGCTATCCCACCCGGAGATGTCACCGGTGGCCTGCACTCCGAAACCGGCATTCTGGCCGGATGGCGCTGGGCCGAGAAAGGTTGGCGGTCCGCCTGCCGTTGGACCATAAACGATCTGCTGTGTAGTGCCGGGGAATATCAGATAGTTGAACGCTTGATTCAGGGAATAATAAGGCGGGTTCCAGCGTGTATCCGACATAGGAGTATAAATTGCTCCCTGGTAAGCCATGCCAAAACCGCCGCGCAAAGCGGTTTTGCCGTCGCCGAAGAGATCATAAGCAAATCCAAGCCTCGGACCGAGGTCCAGGTGATTGCCAGCACCGAGGGAAGATGCCGGAGCAAAGCCGCCCGGCCCACAAAAGCCAGCCAGAACGGCACGGGGGTTTCCGGGGCAGGGAGTGCTGGCGTTCTGAATTTGGCCGGCGCCGGTTGTAATGTTGTCAATTATGCTTTGCCCCGGCCCTTTCACGAAGGTAGTGGCAAGGTTGTTGGCGTCGGTAAGCCGCGCGTAGAGGTCATAACGGAGACCAAGGTTGAGGGTGAGTCGCCGGGAAAACTTCCAATCATCTTGAGCGTAGAAGCCGAATGTCCAGTTGCGGAAGTGTCGGATATTGGTGGCGAGATGGGAAGGGCCACCCGTCTGAAATCCAGGATCAACTCCTGCCCCCTCGCCGTAAGGTGCGTCGAGAGCAAAGAAAAGCGGGTCGAAAAAGGAATAGGAGGGCCTGCCCTGATTGGCTTCGGAATGCTGCAGGTTGCGGCGGACGTCGCCGCCTATTTTTATCAGGTGCTTGCCGCGACTGAGCGATACCAGGTCGGAATAGGAGTACGTGTGCTCGCGAAAATACTGCGGGTAGCCGGAGTAAGAGCCAAAGCCAACGGTGCCGTCGTCGAGGGCTATGGCAGGCACGCCCGGTAAAGATACCGGGACCAGGTTGAGATCAGAGGTGTAGCCGGCACGAAACTCGTTTGCGGTGCTAGGGCTGAAAACACGGATAAAGCTGAATTGGAAATTCGGCGTGGTGTTCGTTGAAGGGCTTAAAAAGTTGTGGCGAGGCGCAACGTTTTCGCCAAAGGCAAAATTGTCTCTCGACTTTGCCCAGTTAAATTCTCCGAAAAACCGGTTTTCAGCATTGGGGTCGTAGTCTATCCGGAGCGAAGCTTCGTTGCCGTTGAAAAGGTCGTCGCTGGTCTGGGAACTGAATGGATCGAGGGCATTCATCAGGAATGGCTGGTTGCGCTGGAAAACGCCAGGCTGCGGAGCGCTGAACGGCGACCCGCCCGGACAAACACCCTGATTCATCTGATCAATGTCGCCCTGCTGCACGCCAAACAAGC
This sequence comes from Terriglobales bacterium, assembly GCA_035496015.1. Taxonomy (GTDB): domain Bacteria; phylum Acidobacteriota; class Terriglobia; order Terriglobales; family Acidobacteriaceae; genus JAICWP01. The sequence continues at coordinate 16,975 of DATJFA010000189.1, forward strand.
GAACAAATCTGTTGGCCAGTGTTCCAGTTCCATCAGTGTAGGCGGGGCAGAGGTACTGGGCAAAGCTGGTGAACCCCGACCCGGAGTAATTGCCCTTCACATACTGCTGCAAGGTATAAGCTGGCCGGCCCGTATCGGCCGGAAAGCTGGAATAGAGCAGCGAGGCCACCGATCCGGGGAACGAGGTTTCTACGGCCTGCCGGAACTGGGGTGATTCGACCAGAACCTCTCCCGGGGAAGAGGTAATAAAGCGGTCGCCCTGGTAGGCGGCGAAGAAAAAGAGCTTGTTACGCACAATCGGGCCGCCAATGGTTCCCCCGAACTGGTTCAGGTGCAGGGGGGACTGCTTGCGATTGGCAGGATTGGGATCGTTGTTGGCAAAGTAGGAATTGGCGTCAAAGGCATTGTTGCGCACGAACTCCCACGCGCTCCCGTGCAGGAAATTGGTTCCTGACCTGGTAACTACGCTGGTAATCGCGCCGGCGTTGTTGCCGAACTCGGCCGAGTTGTTGAGCGTGAGGACCTGGAATTCCTCCACGGTGTCCTGAATAGGCTGATTCACCGGTCCACCGGACAGCCCGGTGTTGGTAACGCCGTTAAGAAGAAATCCGTTGAAGTTCTCGCGCACGCCGTTGACCACGGTATTGGCGCCTTGTTCGAGGATGATGTGACGCACGTTCACCGCGCCGGGAGCGTACTGGACCAAGTCGTAGACGTTGCGGCCGTTCAGAGGCAGATTGGCAATTTGCTCGGGGCTAACAATTGCAGAAAGCCGGCCGTCCTGGGTATTAACGGAAGCAGGTGAGGTGATGACCTCAATGGTCTCCCTGGCCTCGGCCGGTCTCATCTGGAAATCAACCCTGACCGCTGTTCCGGCGCTGAGGGTTAGAGCCGCGGTGGAGAGGTTTGCGAAACCTTCTGTCTGAGAACGCAGCCGATAGCGGCCCGTCAGAAGCCCGCTGGCATAGTAGAGGCCGGCTTCATTCGTGCGAAAGACAAATTCAACACCAGTATCGAGGTTCAGAACCAGGACGCGAGCGCCTGAAATCACCGCTCCAGTCGGATCGGTAACCACGCCGGTGAATTGTCCGTGTTCGACCTGGCTTAAGGCGGGGATCCCCAAAACGAAAAATAAGACGAGGCAGGCGGCGCAACGTGCCATTCGAACTTCCCTTTCCTGGACTCGATCGACCGCACCACCGCGAAGCTTCGCGAGATTGTCGTTTTAGCATCATGGCCGGTCATATTTGAGGAGGGAGTATACCCGAATCCGCGAAATCGCCACCATTAATAATTGAATGAGAGGATGCAACTGGCAGGATGTCAGCTGAGCTGTAGGGATTCTTCAGCAGAGCTAACCAAACCTCGCCGCACCGCGTTTTGATGGATGTATATCCTGAACCGCGAGACGCTTTTTCCCTGAGGGAGGAGCCTTGGCAAAACTGCTGCCCTTCCGGTGCTTCTGCTTTCTAGGCTTTTGATTTAAGCTGCCCTCATCAGCCTTCGTCCACAGCAGTAAAACTTCCATGGGCAAAATTCACGTACTCCCGGAGCACGTCGCCAACAAAATCGCAGCCGGCGAGGTGGTGGAGCGGCCCGCCTCGGTGGTCAAGGAACTGCTGGAGAACGCGCTGGACGCGGGCGCGCGCCGCATCCAGGTGAACGTGGAGGCGGGCGGCAAAAAGCTTATCCAGATCACCGACGACGGCTGCGGCATGAGCCGCGACGACGCCATGCTCGCCTTCGAGCGCCATGCCACCTCCAAAATCCGCACCGCCGACGATCTGCTCAGCGTGGCTACCCTCGGCTTCCGCGGCGAGGCCCTGCCCTCCATCGCTTCGGTTGCGCGCCTGCGGCTGGAAACCTGCGCCGGTTCTGAACAGCAGCAACCTGTGTGGGGACGGGGCTCTGCCCCGCCCATGGGCGGGTCGGAGACCCGCTCCCACACAAGA
>DATJFA010000190.1:0-4199 GCA_035496015.1 Terriglobales bacterium
CCGGTGCGCCGAGGCTACGACAATCAAAACGCTGGTTTCACCGATCTCCAGCCGACCCAGACGGTGCACAACGCCGACTTCCCGCACCGCGAACTGCGCCAGCGCCTGCTCCGCCAGTTCCTCCAGCTTTTTAATGGCCATGGGCTCGTAGGCTTCATAATCCAGGTAAAGGGTGCGCCGGTGGCGGCTGTGATTGCGCACAATTCCCTCAAACACCGCCACCGCCCCATCCTCCGGCCGTTTGATAGCCTCAATTACCTTCTGCGAGTCTATCTTTTCCCAGACGATTGCAATTTTTGTGGCGCGGGCGCCCCCGCCGGCGTCCGCCCTCCGAAGGAGGGCGTCATCCCGAGGGCTTTCACGCCCGAGGGATCTCGCGTGCAGTGCTACGTCGTCTGGGGTTTTTTTGGCAGCCTCGCCAACCGGGTCTGAATGTGGACGCAAATCCTTCCCGCTTCCCCCGCTTACCGGCGGAATCAACGCCACCTCGTCGCCTTCGTGCAGCGGCGCCCCGGCCTCGCTGTACTCCTGATTCAGCGCCACTGCCACGACGTCGTAGTACCTCTGCAATCCGGGCTTGACCTCGGCATACCGCCGCAGCAGGTCGGCAACACGGGCTCCCTCCGGCAACTCGAGCGTGTCCCGCTCCCGTCCCGCCACTTCCTTCAACTGCCCGAAAAATAGGATTTGCACGCGCACATAGGCTCGTTCGGCTCTAGGGCGGCTTTCAGCAACCGTCTTCCTTTAGCCTGCCTCAGAGCCGTTAAGCGCTAGTTTACCTGAGAAGAACAGGCGCTTTTCACCTGGGCTTATGACCAATTTTCCGAAGCCGGATACCATGCGCCGTAGGCGCAACTGAGAGTAGCCCGCCACATTAGTGCGGGGAAGCACACGGACAGGATCGCAGTCCCGCCAGGGACGGCTGAAACCCTGTGCGGCGCAGTGGGCAGGCTTCTAATCTGGAATTCCCTGGAACGATATCGACACTGCCAACAAGCTCAAGGTCCTTCGACTCCGCCTGTCGATTCGCAAGCGAATCGGCAGGCGTCGCTCAGGATGACAGTTAAAGAAATATTTTAGGAATCCTACAATCTCTTTGGCATTCCTCAGCGTTCTCTGCGCTGGTCCTCAGCGCCCTCTGCGTTGAAACCAAAAAGTTGCCAGCCCCGCTCCCGCGGAACTGGCAATTTGATTTTAGCTGGCCACTAATCACTGGCCACTGCCCACTGCTCTCACGCCGGCGAATTCACCAGCACCTTCTCGCGTTCCGCTTCGTCCTGGCGCTCCTCGTGCGGCGTCGACGGCAGGGCCAGGCTCAGCACCTCATCGATCGTCTTGACGTAGTGGATGTTGAGGTTTTCCAGCTGTTCCCCGGTCAGATCCTCGATCACGTTGGTCTTGTTTTCTGCCGGCAGGATGATGTCCCGCACCCCCGCGCGCTTGGCCGCCAGCGTCTTCTCCTTAATGCCGCCCACCGGCAGCACATTGCCGCTGAGCGTGATCTCGCCGGTCATGGCGGTATAGGGCCGCACCCGCCGATCGCTGAGCAGCGAGACCAGCGCGGTCACGATGGTCACACCCGCCGATGGGCCGTCCTTGGGAATAGCGCCCGCCGGCACGTGGATGTGCAGATCGTGATTGCTGAAAAAGTCCTCGCCAATCCCCAGTTCGCGCGCATTGGAGCGAACCCAGCTCAGCCCGGCCTGCATGGACTCGCGCATCACGTCCTGAATCTGGCCCGTGATCTTGAAGTCGCCCTTGCCCTTCATCTTGGTGGCTTCCACGAACAGGATGTCGCCCCCCGAAGGCGTCCAGGCCAAGCCAACCGCCACGCCGCTGCGCTTGGTGCGCTCGGCTATTTCGGTATCCACGCGGATCTTGATCCCGCCCAGGAACTCCTCAATCACCTCGCGCGTCACCTGCAGCTTTTCACTCTTGCCTTCGGCCAGGCGCCGCGCCTGCTTGCGGCAGATGGTGCCGATGTTGCGTTCCAGGTTGCGAACGCCTGCCTCGCGCGTGTAATGGCGCACGATGAAGCTGATGGAGTCGCTGGTGAACTCGATGTTCTCCTTAGTGATGCCGTTCTCATCAATCTGCCGCGGGATGAGGTACTGGAAAGCGATGTGCAGCTTTTCCTCCTCGGTGTAACCCTGCAGCTCGATAATCTCCATGCGGTCGCGCAGTGGTTCCGCCACCGGATCGAGAATGTTCGCCGTGGTGATGAACAGCACCTTGGACAAGTCGAACGGCACGTCCAGGTAGTTGTCGCGGAAGGTGGCGTTCTGCTCGGGGTCCAGTGCCTCCAGCAGCGCCGCACCCGGATCGCCGCGGAAGTCGCGCCCTACCTTGTCAATTTCGTCCAGCATAAATACCGGGTCGTTGGTCTCCGCCCGGCGAATGCCCTGGATGATCTGCCCCGGCAACGCCCCGATGTAGGTGCGCCGGTGGCCACGGATTTCTGCCTCGTCGTGCACGCCGCCCAGCGAAAGGCGCACGAACTTGCGCCCCAGCGAGCGGGCGATGGACTTGCCTAGCGACGTCTTGCCCACGCCGGGAGGGCCCACGAAGCACAAGATCGGCCCCTTCATGGTGGGCTTCAACCGCCGCACCGAGAGGTAGTCCAGGATGCGGTCCTTCACCTTGGTCAGGTCGTAGTGGTCGGTATCCAGGATTTCCTTGGCCTTTACGATGTCTACTTCCACCCCGGACGACTTGTTCCAGGGCAGAACCGCCAGCCACTCGATGTAGTTGCGCGTCACCGAGTAATCGGCCGCCATGGGCGACATGCGCGAAAGCCGCCCCAGTTCCTTCAGGGCTTCCTTCTTGACCTCGTCGGGCATGCCCGCGGCTTCAATCTTCTGCCGCAGCTCTTCGGTGTCGCGCGCGTTTTCATCCTGCTCGCCCAGTTCCTTCTGGATGGCCTTCATCTGCTCGCGCAGGTAGTATTCGCGCTGCGTCTGCTGCACCCGGTCCTGCACTTCCGACTGGATCTTGTTGCGCAGCTGCTGAACTTCCAGTTCCTTGGCCAGGTGCTGGTTGATCTTCTCCAGCCGCGTGCGCACATCGGGCGTTTCCAGCACGTCCTGCTTGTCGGTAGTGGAGAGTGAAGGCAGCGAGCTGGCAATAAAGTCCACCAGCCGGCCCGGCTCTTCGATGTTCATGGCCACCGTGGAAAGCTCGTCGGAAAGCGTAGGCGAACCCGCCACAATCTGCTGGAACAGCGTCAGCACGTTGCGCTGCAGCGCTTCCTGCTGCGCGTCTTTGGGCCCAACCACGTCCGGCACCGTATCCACCAGCGCCCGCATATAAGGCGTGAGCTGGGTAAATTCCCGCAACATCACCCGGTCCAGACCTTCGGCAAACACAAACAGGCTCTGGTTGGGCATTTTTACGACTTTATGGACAATGGCTACCGTGCCCAGGTTAAACAGGTCGGTGGGCTGGGGATTATCAATGCGTGCTTCACGCTGCGCTACCACTACAATGGTTTTATCTTCGCCGAGTGAGTTGATCAGGTTGACAGAACTCTCCCTGCCCACCGTCAGGGGAAGAACTGCATGCGGGAACAAGACCGTATCCCGTACCGGCAGAACCGGCAAAGGTCTATTCTTTTGTTCCACTTCGCGAGGATTTCCTTCTGTGCGCTCGGGCTGCGCCTGGTTCGCCATATTGCTCCTTGAGTGAACCTTACTCAACTTTTGATGACCTCATTGAGTCGAAGGATTCATGCCGTCCTCTCTTCGAACCCAAATTGTTGAGAATAGTGGCGAACGAATTGTATGCCTGCTCCAGAGGTGCTTCAATGTGACGAAAGACACTCAGCTTTGTAATAAGCAAAAACGCTCCGACAACCCCTTACGCGTCCTGGTCCTCCCACTTCATGGAAGCCGTGTCATCGGCGAATTCGGGGCTCAACTATGCTGTGGATCATTTTTATCGGGTTGCTCGCCAGTTGGCTGCTCTTCGTTATTCCCGCCTGGAGCTTCGGCGCCTTCATTCAGGTGCTGTTGCTGTTTGCGGTGGTCGCATTCGTGTTCCAGGTGCTCACTTCTCGGGATACGCCCGCATAACCGCCTCCGCGTCCGGCAACCCACCTTACGGCCTTGGCTGCCATCGAACTACATATCGCGGTTTTTATGACGTTCGAGGAGAGGACTGAACCCATGGATAAAGATGAAATCAAAGGCAAGGCCAAGGAC
>DATJFA010000191.1:0-5371 GCA_035496015.1 Terriglobales bacterium
ATGTCGGCCATGATGGTGGACGCCGCCTACGACGACCTGTATCGCTACATGAAGCCTGGGGTTCGCGAGAACGAGGCCGTGGGCCTGGTAAGCAAAAAGCTTTACGACCTTGGCTCGGAATATGTGGAGGCGGTGAACGCCATCTCCGGCGAGCGCTGCAACCCGCATCCGCACGTCTTCTCCGACCGCGTGTTGCGTCCCGGCGATCCCGTGTACTACGACATTCTGCATTCCTACATGGGCTACCGCACCTGCTACTACCGCTGCTTCACCATCGGCTACGCCTCGCACGCCATGGTGGACGCCTACAAGCGCTGCCGCGAATACCTCGATGCTGCGATTGAACTGGTTCGTCCCGGGCGCACTACGGCGGAGATTGCCGCCGTGTGGCCCAAGGCCCAGGAGTTCGGCTTCCCTAACGAAGAAGCCTGCTTCGCATTGCAATACGGGCACGGGGTTGGGCTGGCGATTTGGGAGCGACCGGTCATCAGCCGCCTGGTGTCGTTCGATCACCCGCACGAGATCAAGCCGGGCATGGTGTTTGCCCTGGAGACCTTCTGGCCCTCGACGGATGGCTGGAGCGCGGCCCGCATCGAAGAGGAAATTGTGGTTACGCCCACCGGCCACGAGGTGATTACGCGCTTCCCGGCGGAGGAGTTGCTGGTGGCGGGCGCGCATTACTTCACGGTTAACGGGCCGCTGCCCACCACGCGCGAGCACGAGTCCGCGCCCAGCAAGCGTGTGCTGGAGATGATTGAGGCCAGCGCCAAAACCGAGCAGGTGCCGGAGTTGACCAGCACCGACTGATTCTTATTCACCACAGAGACACGGAGACACAGAGAACCCCAAATGTCTATTTGACGATTTATGTTTGACGCTTGAAAATTCGCTGTCGTGGCAGAAGAAATCGTCAATCGAAAATCATAAATCGTCAATTTCTCTGTGCCTCTGTGGTGAATATAAGGTTCTTATGCCCATTAGCGTTGTCATGCCCGCGCTGGAGATGGCCCAGGAAACCGGCAAGCTTATCTCCTGGCTGAAGAAAGAAGGTCAGGAAGTCGCCAAGGGCGAGCCCCTTCTGGAAGTGGAAACCGATAAGGCGGTCATGGAAGTGGAGGCGCCCGGCGACGGCATTCTGGCCGGCATCAAAGTGCAGGAAGGCGACGTGGTTCCAGTAGGCCAGACAATCGCCTGGCTGGTCGGGCCGGGTGAGAAGCCGCCCGCGGAAACCGTGCCAACCGCCACCGCCGCGCGCGCCGCCGCGCCGCCAGCACGCGCCGCCTCTGCTCCCGTACCGCCAGCGGCACCAGCCACTTCAGCCGGAGCAAAAATTTCTCCCAAGGCGCGCCGCCTTGCCCGCGAGTACAACGTGGACCTCAGCAAGGTGCGGGGCACAGGACCTGACGGAGCCATCACCACCGATGATGTACTGGCGGCGGTGGAGCCCGCGGCGGCTCAAGCAGCAGCTGCTCCTGCGGTTGCGGCTGACGCGCTAAGTCCGGTGGCGCGCCTCATGGCGGAGCGCACCACGCAGAGCTGGACCACCGCGCCACATTTTTACCTGACCCGCGACGTGGATGCCACCGCGCTGGTTGGCGTTCGCGCTCGCCTCGCTCCCGCCGTGGAAAAGGAAACTGGCGCCAAGCTCTCTCACACCGACCTGCTGGTGGCGCTGGTCAGCCGGGTCCTGACCAAACATCCCCGCCTGAACGGGACCTGGACCGGCTCTTCCGTACAAGCCAATCGCGAAGTCAACATGGGCGTGGCGGTGGCGGTAAAAGACGGCGTCGTCTCGGTGGTCATTCCTACTGCCGACAAAGCACTGCTGAGCGAAATCTCCGCGCATTTGCGCGAGAAGGCGGAGAGGGCGCGGGTGGGGAAGCTTCATCCTGCCGACATTTCCGGCGCTACCTTCACCATCAGCAACCTGGGCATGTACGGTGTGGATTCCTTCCACGCCATTATCACGCCGCCGCAAGCCGCCATTCTGGCGGTGGGGCGAATTGCCGACCGCCTGGTGGTGGTTAATGGCAAGCCCGAAGTGCGCCCCATGATGACGCTGACTCTTTCCTGCGATCACCGCGTGGTAGACGGCGCCCAGGCGGCTCTGTTCCTGAAGGAACTGGCGGAGGCAATCCACGATGCCGGCGATAACCTGGGGTGATTTGTAATCTAGTAATTTGTAATTGGTAGTTGGAAGCCTCGCACCACCTCCGAAAATTACAAATTACAATTTGCCAGATTACAAATTCTCCGCCCCCACCCCCTCCGGCGTGGCCTGCACGCTGGTGATCTGATCCGCCTGGCGCAGTTCGGGGAACCGCCAGGCCCAGATTGCGATCACCACCAGCGTGCCAATTCCTCCCAGCACGACTGCCGGAACCGTGCCGAACCACTGCGCCGTAATGCCCGACTCGAACTGGCCGAATTCATTCGAGGTGCCTATGAAGAGCATGTCTATCGCGTTCACCCGTCCGCGCATTTCGTCGGGCGTAGCCAACTGCACCAGGGTGCCACGGATGACCACGCTCACCATGTCCGTGGCGCCCACCAGCGCCAGCGCGAGCAGCGAGATCACCATGCTGCGGGAGAGGCCAAACACAATGGTGAACACGCCGAATCCGGCCACGCACCACAGCATGGTGGCGCCCACGCGTCCGCGCAGCGGGCGGTGTGCCAGCAGCAGAGCCATAGTTCCCGCCCCCACCCCCGGCGCGCTGCGCAGCAGACCAAGGCCCCAGGGGCCGGTATGCAGAATTTCACGCGCATAAACCGGAAGCAGCGCCACAGCGCCTCCCAGCAGAACCGCAAACATGTCCAGCGAAATGGAGCCCAGGATCAATTTCTGCTGCCACACGTAGCGGAAGCCGGCCAGGACGCTGCCCAACCCTAGCGGCTCCTTGCGGCGGATGCGCATGCGGTGCTTGAGCCGGCTCAGAGCGAAGAAGGCAATGGCGCCGGCGGCCATGGCAGTGGCATAAACGGCGGTCGGTCCTCGAAAAGCGGCATAAATCAGGCCGCCGACCACCGGGCCCATGATGGTGGCGCTCTGAAAAACGCTGGCATTCCAGGCCACGGCGCTGGGGAAGTGTTCCTCGGGAACCAGTTGCGGCAGCAGCGCACGTCCGGCCGGGCCGTTGAAGGACCGGACTACCCCCAGCAGCACCAGCACCATGTAGATGGCGTTCACTGACTGGGTACCACGCCAGGCGATCTCCAGCAGCAGGGCCGAGCAAACCGCGAACCCGCCGTAACACACCAGCAGCAGGTGGCGGCGGTCGAAGCGGTCCGCCACCTGGCCGGAGACCAGAAACAAAAAAATTCCCGGCAGAAACTGCGCTAGCCCGACCAGGCCGAGATCCAGGGGGCGCTTGGTGATGTCATAAACCTGCCAGCCCACCGCTACGGACTGCATTTCCAGCGCCAGCACGATGAACAGGCGGCCGACCTCGTAGGAGACGAAGTTGGGATAGGTGAAGGCCGCTCGGCTGGCGCTTTGTTCGCTCCCGGGGTTCGGCATCAGGTCACAAGATGATACAGACAAATGCAGCTTCGGCTAAGAGCCAGGCTGGATGCCTTGGTGAATGTTGCAGGCTGCCCATGCGGTAATGAGCAAAGTCTTGACCCCAGCGGCGGTCGAGTGGTAGAAGCATCATACCAATTTTGGCATAGGTGCTGACGCATGCTCCGTTTCACATTGCTCGTCTTAGGCTTACTTGGAATGTTGGGCGCGTTTCTGTTCATCCCCGGGATTATTCCGACAGCCTGGGGGCAACTGCCGGGCGGCGCTCCCGCGGCGGAGGAAACCCCTTCCCACGGCTACGTGATTCGTAAGCCGGTACCCGGCTCCGACATTCCCGCCGACTACACCTTCGTCCTCACCAAGGACGAAATCTACGTTCCCATTGCCGTGCGCAAGCCCGCGGGCAATGGCCCTTTCCCAGTCGTCACCATGGGTTTTGGGGAAGGCAGGGAGGGCATGCGGAAAGTCGAGGACCTTGTCCGGCGCCTGGCTCCCATGCAGGACCGCATGATCAAGCGCGGCTATGTGGTGGCTACCATCAACTACCGCAACGAAGTGCCGCACTTCTATGAAGAGGAATACCGTGCCGGCCACAACCTGCCCGATAGCATCAGCGGCGGACGGCGCATGCTGAAGTCCAATCCCACCCTCGACCACGAGGACCTTATCGCCATCCTGCGCTATCTGCGAAGCCTGCCCTATGTGGACAAGAACGGAATCGGCGCCATGGGCGTGAGCCACAGCGGGGAGATGATCCTTAAGGCGGCCAGTCAGTACGATTTCAACGCCGGTGTTTGCATCGAGCCGGCCGCGCACGAGTTTTTGAGCGTCAACACCGGGCCCAGCGCCCCTCGCGAAGGCACGGAAATTCAGTATCAGGACATTGAAGTGGTGCGGCGCAACGCCAATAAGCCCGCCGCCATGGAACGTATCAAGACAGTCCACACGCCCATCCTGATCATGGGCCGCGACCAGGACCATCTGCAGGGCATTTTCAAGCTGACCTACGAGTGGATGAAGGAAGCGGGGAAGGACGTGACCTGGGTGAGCTACAACCATCCCGTGCACGGCTACGTGTTCAGCTATCGCGAGGAGGATGGCTCCTATAAGCCGGACGCCGTTCAGGAGAAGGCATTTGAGACCGCCATGACGTACCTGGACCAGCACCTGAAGCACGGGCAGACGACCGCGGCTGTGCACTAAAACACCCTAACGCGGAGGTCGCCGGGAAAATCTGAGGAAAGTTTGTGAGTTCGAGCACAGGCCAAAGGGGGAAACACGGGTGTCAAAATCTGCCGCCTTCTCTGCCATTCTTGCTTTACTCGTTGTGACCGCTATGACTGCCGAAGCTTTTGCCGCCCAGGAGCCGCCGCGCGAGCGCACCCTGGAGGAAATCAAGACCGAAGCCCTGGCCCGGGCCCGCACGGGAATGTATCCCATGATCGGCCTGGATCCCGCCGATGTGAGCGAAGCGTTCGAGCACATCAAATCCAAGGACATGGATGAGTGGGCGGCCGCTTTCGATGCCGTCGCCGACCGCTACATGGCGCAAGGCAAGTCGCTGGAGAGCAGCGATCGCGATAAAGCCAACGCCGCCTATCTGCGCGCCTGGCGGCTCTATTATTTCGGCAACTGGCCGGTGCCCATCTCGCCGGGCAAGCTGCGGTCTTATAACAAGTCGCTGGAAGCCTTTGTGGCCCACGGGCGCCTGCTCGATCCGCCTATCCAGGTGGTGCGCATCCCGTTTGAGGGCAAGGAAATCGTCGGCTACCTGCGCCTGCCCAAGGATGCCAAAGGCCCTGTGCCTATGGTGATTGCGATTAACGGCGCCGATAGCCGCAAAGAAAA
>DATJFA010000192.1:0-13066 GCA_035496015.1 Terriglobales bacterium
GCGCACGACCGTGCGCCACCTGCACATTGCCCAGGTCGAAGTAGTAGTAGGCGAAAACGGAACAGCCTACGGGACTGACAAAGATGGTGCGGTCCTGCAGGCCGAGGTCCTCGATCGCTTCCGCGACCAGCTTGTGAGCGATGCCGTGGCCGCAGCCGGGGCAGTAGTGCGTCTGGTGCTGCAGTTCCGACTTGCGCACGAAGTGGTCGTAGAAAATCTCCGAACGGGAGTGAAGCAGCTCGTACTCGGGTTCGGCCAGCACCACCTTTTCGTCTTCCACCGAGAACCTCCCAACCTGACTAGCTATCTGCCTGACTAGCTGTCTAGCGCAACCCGAGACGGTGTAAGCCAGTCAGCTAGCCAGCTAGCCAGCTTGCCTCACGCCAACGCCGCCAGGCGCGACAGCAGCTCTTCGTAAATCTCTTCCGCCAGCGGCACGTTGCCGCCCACGCGGTTATAAAACTCCACCGGAACTTTGCCGTTCACCGCCAGGCGCACATCCTCGAGCATTTGGCCGTTGCTCAGCTCCACGTCGAGCAGCGCCGCGCAGCGCTTTCCGGCTTCGGCCAGCGCCTTGGAGGGGAACGGCCACAATGTGATCGGCCGGAACAAACCGACCCGGAGCCCCTGCTGGCGGGCTTGCTCCACCGCGGTGCGCAGCACGCGCGACACAATGCCGTAGCCGACCAGCAGGACCTCCGCATCCTCGGCCATGTAAGTTTCGTAGCGCGGCTCCAGCTGCGCCGCCCGCTTGTACTTGGCTTCCAGCTTGCGCTGGTGGGCCTCCAGGTCGTCTGGCTCGAGGTAAATGGAAGTCACCAGGTTGGGCCGCGTCTCGGGCGTGCCTTTGACCGCCCAGGGCTTTTCCGGTTCCTGCAGCGTCTTCAGTTCCAGTTCCAGCGGCTCCATCATCTGGCCCACGAAACCGTCGGTGAGCACGATGGCGGGATTGCGATACTTATCGGCCAGCTCGAAGGCCAGCACGGTGAAGTCGGCCATCTCATGCACCGAGGCGGGCGCCACCACGATGTTGCGGTAGTTGCCGTGGCCGCCGCCCTTCACCATGGCGAAATAGTCGCTCTGCTCGGGCGCGATGTTGCCCAGGCCGGGCCCGCCGCGCACCACGTCCACGATCACGCAGGGAAGCTCGGCGCCGGCAATATAGGAAATGCCTTCCTGCATCAGGCTCAGGCCGGGGCCGGATGAGGCGGTCATGACGCGCTGGCCGGCAGAAGCGGCTCCGTAGACCATGTTGATGGCCGCCACTTCGCTTTCCGCCTGCAGAAACGTGCCGCCCACCTGCGGCAGGTAGAGGGCGGCGGCTTCCGCGACCTCGCTGGCCGGAGTGATGGGGTAACCGTAGTAGGCGCGGCAACCGGCCAGGATGGCGCCCTGAATGATGGCCACATTGCCTTTAGAGAGCTGGCGCATGCGAACCTCCAGGTTGAGCTGCGGGCGGCGCTGCTGGCTTCTTGGCAGCCGGCAATCGGTACACGGTGATGGCGCCAGGCTCGGGGCAGCAGTAGAAGCAGATGCCGCAGCCGGTGCAGTCTTGGCCGGTGTAGCGCGCCGGATGCACGCCGTACGCGCTCAGCTCCGGCGCCAGCTCCAGGCACTTGGGCGGGCAGGAATCTACGCACAACCCGCAGCCCTTGCACTCCTCAACGTCAATCGTGACCTTGCCACGCGCTGCCATGTTCACCTCGCTGCCGCCATAGCGGCCGGGCGCTGCAACCACTTGGTGCGCTCGCAATACTCGTAAAGTTCGGCGCGGAACTTGGGATGGGCTATCTCGATCAGCGCCTTGGCCCGTTCGCGGATGGACTTGCCGTGCAGGTAGGCGACCCCGTACTCGGTGGCCACGTAGCGGATGAGCCCGCGCGAGGTCACCACCCCGGCGCCCGGATTCAGCATGGGCACAATGCGCGAGAGTTCGCCGTCCTTCGCGGTGGAGGAGAGAGCGATGATGGCTTTTCCATTCTTCGAGCGCGATGCCCCGCGCAGGAAATCCACCTGCCCGCCAATGCCGCTATAGAAATACTGGCCGATGGAATCGGAGCAAACCTGCCCGGTCAGGTCAATCTGCAGCGCCGAGTTCACCGCCACCATGTTGTCGTTCTGCGCGATCCGGTAGGGATCGTTGGTGTAGCCGGAGGGGTGGAACTCAAAGATCGGATTGTTATCCACGAAGTCAAACAGCTCGCGCGTGCCCAGGACGAAGCCAAGAATAATTTTGCGCGGGCGAAAGCTCTTGCGCTCGCCGCTGATCACTCCCGCCTCGATCAGCGGAATCACGTTGTCGGAAACCAGCTCGGTGTGGATGCCCAGGTCGCGCCGGTCCATCAGGTACGGCAGAACCGCATCGGGAATGCCGCCGATTCCCGTCTGCAGCACGGCGCCATCCTCAATCAGGCCGGCCACATTGCGGGCGATGGCGCGGTGCATTTCCGTAATCACCGGCTTGGGCAGCTCGCACAGCGGGCAGGAAACCTCGACCAAGGCGTCAATCTGGCTCACGTGGATGAAGCTGTCGCCGTAGGTGCGCGGCATCTGATCGTTCACTTGGGCGATCACGTGGCTGGCGCAGCGGGCCGCGGTCAGCGTCGTATCCACCCCCACGCCGAAGCTGCAGAAGCCGTGAGCATCGGGCGGCGAAACCTGGATCAGCGCCACGTCAATCGGTGTCTGGCCAGTTTCGAAGAGGCTCTCCACTTCGCTGAGGAACACCGGGGTGTAGTCGGCGCGGCCGTCGTTCACCGCCGCCCGCACATTGCCCCCGATAAAAAACGCGTTGTGGCGGAAGTGGCCCGTCATTTCCGGTGCGATGTAGCCGGCGTCGCCCAGCGTCAGCAGGTGGACGATTTCCACGTTCTCCACCTGCGGCCCGCGCTGGATGAGAGCTTTGACCAGCACCTCGGGCTCGGCGCAGCCGGGATGGATGTACACCCGCATGTCGGAGCTCACGGCTTGCACCGCTTCTTCCGCCGTGCGCAACTTGCGCTTGTATTCAGTTATCCATTCCATTGCGTTTCTCCAGACTCAAGCCGCTCCGTGGCGCGCGCCGGCCGCATGGGCTGCGGTGGCATGCTCGTAGCCGGCCGCCGCGTAGTAAATCGCGCGGTCGAAAAACTGGTCGAGCAGTTGCAGCAGCTCCAGTTCGCCAAAAACCTCCACCGGGCGCTCCACCACCGCCTCGCGCAGCAGGTATTCCCAGAGTGTGTCCTTGGTCAAAACCAGGGCGGAGATCAGTTGCGTCAGAGGCACGCCCTGGGCGGCGCGCCGGGCGCCGATCTCCTCGTAGCGGCGCTGCACGTCGGCCTCGGTCTTCCCTAGCAGCCACTCCCCCAGGTTCTTGTAGACTTCGCTGACCCGCGAGCGCAGCTCTTCCTGCGGCACGTGGCTGATATAAGTGCGGGTCTTCTCGCTATCTTTAACGTTTTCCAGCAGGTTGCGGGCCAGCTGGTCGGAATGTGCTTCGATCAGGCGAACCAGGCGATAAGCGAGCAGCATGGCAGTCCTCCACCAACCCCGCTTTCCAGTTTCGAGCTTAGAGGGACGAAAGACGGTGATAAACATCACGAAACGGGGTGATTGGAGTCACGCGGGTAGGGCTCTCCCCGCGTGTGCTAGTCGGCCTTCGGCTTTCCGAGGCATGAAGCCTTGTTTCTCCACGAACTCGCGCTCATCGACGGGTGCCCCACACAACCCGGTTTTGGTTGTGTGGGAACCTTCCTACCCACCTGGGCCACCAGCCTGAAAGGACGGGCGTTCACATAGTTTTACTATCTTGCACCGCGCCGTAGCATAGCGGAGTCTCAATACACGTGATGGCGACTAATCGCCAATAGGGATTCGCCGCCAGTTCTTTCCAGCAAGTCTCGTGTCGCCAGTAGCAGGGGGCAAAACAATTAGTCTGCTGCCGCGTTGCGGGTTTTGCGGATTTGCTCTATGACTTCAAGAATTGCTTGGGGAGAAGGTTCAGTTTCAAAATCAGCACCGGCTACCGGCGATTCATTAACCCGCTTAAGTGCGACAACCGTGCCGGGGCAATGGGCGCGGAACGCCGCAATAAGGGCCTCTTTGTCTTGCCGGGGAATGGAATGGCCCAGGATAAAAATGCTGAAGTCTTTGGCCTCTTCGCAACATTTCAGCGCTTGGGTGAAGCCTAATGCAGAGACTACAGAATGCCCATGTTGTTCAAGGATGGAATGTCGCGTGTAAAGCAGCGATTGGTCGTAGGAAACTGAAAGTATGCGGGCCATGGACCCACTCCTCAGTCACACCCAGTGAGCCATAATTGAATCATATTTCCTTCCCTTTGCGACAGATCTTTACAATGAAATGCAATCATGCAGTAGCAATAGATATCACTAATATCAAATGCTATCGCAGCGAATTCTTGCTGACCTTTCTCCTGAACAAGCCTTCTCCCTCTTCAATATGACCGCCGCAAGCAACCGAGCCCAGGCAATTCCTCAATTGCGCACTTCTACTCCGCAGTAAACGTCGCTTTTTCATTGACTTGCCCGGGGTGGTCCCATAACATTCCGCTTCCGTGATCGGCGAGAAAGTCTCCCACTACCAGATCATCGAAAAGCTGGGCGGCGGCGGCATGGGTGTGGTCTACAAAGCCGAGGACACCCGCCTGCATCGCTTTGTGGCCCTCAAGTTCCTGCCGGAAGAGGTGTTCCGCGACCCGCAATCGCTGTCCCGATTTCAGCGCGAGGCGCAAGCCGCCTCGGCTCTGAATCATCCCAACATTTGCACTATTTATGACATCGGGGAGCACGCGGACAAGGCCTTTATCGTCATGGAGTTTCTGGATGGGGTGACTTTGAAGCACCTCATCTCCGGGCACCCGCTGGAGTACGAACAGTTACTGTCGCTCGCCATCGAAATCGCCGACGCGCTGGATGCAGCGCACAGCGAAGGCATCGTGCACCGTGACATCAAGCCGGCCAACATCTTCGTCACCAAGCGCGGGCACGCCAAGGTTCTGGACTTCGGCCTGGCGAAGGTATCGGTGGAGCCCAAGAGGGGCGCCACCCTGGCGACAGTGGATGAGCAGCATCTCACCAGTCCGGGCACAGCGCTGGGCACGGTGGCCTACATGTCGCCCGAGCAGGCCCGGGGCAAAGAACTCGATGCGCGCACCGACCTGTTTTCTTTTGGCGCGGTGCTGTACGAGATGGCCACCGGCACCCTGCCCTTTCGCGGAGACACCTCGGCGGTGATCTTCAATGCCATCCTCGAGCGCTCCCCCATCTCTCCCATTCGGCTGAATCCGGATTTGCCGGCCGAACTGGAGCGGATTATCAACCGCGCCCTGGAGAAGGACCGCGACCTGCGTTACCAGCACGCATCCGAAATGCGGGCTGAAATGCAGCGCCTGAAAAGGGATTCGGGATCGGGTAAAAGGGTGGCAGCAGACGAGCCGCCACCGGCAGCGGTTGAAGAGCAGGTTTCTTCCCAGCATTCCAGCGGCGTGGCCGCGCCCGCGCCGCGTTCGTCATCAGCCTCGCACCGGTTTGCCAGTTCTGCTGCCGCCCAGCCCGTCGCCGCGCCGGTCGCGACCCCTGAGTCCTCAGCGGGACAGCCAGATACCCCTGCCGGCAGAAAATACTGGGTGGGCGCCGCTGCCCTGCTGCTGGCCGTGGCCGTTGCCGGCGGGCTTTACTGGCGCTCTCGCGCCAATCGCAAGCTGACGGAGAAGGATTCCATTCTCCTGGCGGATTTCGTGAACACTACCGGCGACCCGGTCTTCGATGGCACACTGAAGCAGGCGCTGGCCGTGCAACTCGAGCAGTCGCCCTATCTGAACATCGTGCCTGACCAAACCGTCCGTCAGGCGCTGCGCTACATGGGGCGCGCCCCGGATGAGCGCGTTACGGGCAGCGTGGCGCGGGAGATCTGCGAACGCGAAAACATCAACGCTATGCTGGGCGGCTCCATTGCCGCTCTGGGAAGCCAGTACGTGGTGGCTATTGATGCCATCAACTGCGCCACCGGCGATGCCCTGGCCCGCGAGCAGGTGACGGCAGACAGCAAGGAGGCGGTGCTGCCGGCAGTAGGAAAAGCGGCCTCGAACCTGCGCGGCAAGCTGGGCGAGTCCCTCTCGTCCGTGCAGAAGTTCAACACCCCCGTTACTGAGGCCACCACCTCATCCCTGGAAGCGCTGAAGGCCTACGCCGCCGCTGATGAAATGCGCAACGGCGGCGGCGAGGCTGAATCCATTCCGCTTTTCCAGCACGCCCTGGAACTGGACCCCAACTTTGCCATGGCTCACGCGCGCCTCGCTGCCGTTTACAACAACGTGGGAGAAGAAGATAAGTCCTTGGACGAGGCCCGGAAGGCCTTCGTCCTGCGTGAGCGCGTGAGCGACCGCGAGCGCTTCTACATCGTTGACCACTATTACACCGCTACAGGTGACATCGAAAAAGACAAAGAAAACCTGCAACTGGCCGCTAAGGCCTATCCCAACGATTCCACTGCCTTCGGTAACCTGGCTCTGCAATACAACCTGTACTACGCGGACTTCGAAAAAGCGATTGCGGCGGCCAATGAGTGCGCGCGCCTGGAGCCGAACGCTCCCTTCGGCTACCTGCACGCGTCTCTGGGCTACATGGCGCTGAATCGGCGGGAGGAGGCGCGTTCCATTTTGAAGAGAGCGGTGGATGCCAAAGCAGATAACCTCTTTGTTCACCAGGACCTGCTTGATCTGGCCTTCTTGGACAGCGATGCAAACGCCATGCAGCAGGAATTGAAGTGGTCGGAAGGAAAGCCCAGCGAATACCTGCTGCTGAACGAAGCTACCGCCGCCGCCGCCGCCCACGGGCAAATACAGAAGGCGAATGAATTAATGCAGCGCTCGGTTCAAGTCAGCGAGCGGCTGGGGTTCAAGGGCACCACCGCGGTTACCGAAGCAGGCTTGGCGTTGACCCAGGCCGAGGTCGGGAATGTGGCGAAGGCGAAAGAGCTGTGCGCATCCAGTTCCAGGCTGGCGAGTGGCCGGATCAACCTGGAGCAGGTGGCGGTGGCCTTGGCCATGAGCGGGGAAGCCAGCCGGGCGCAGGCGATTACCGCCGACCTGAGCCGCCGCTTTCCGGCAGACACCCTGCTGCACGCGGTATACCTCCCCATTGTGGAAGCATTGATCGCCATGAACCGCAAAGCTCCCCAAGATGCCATCGAGCGCCTGCAAACGGCGACGCCATATGAACTGGGCACCGCGCAGGGACTCCTGCCTGTCTATGTCCGCGGGCTGGCATACCTCCAAGCCAAACGCGGTACCGACGCCGCCGGGGAATTTCAGAAGATTGTGGACCACCCCGGGATCGCTCCCGTTGGGCCGGAACATTCGCTGGCCAAACTCGGTCTGGGCCGTGCGTACGTAATGACGGGTGACGCGGCCAAGGCAAGGGCCGCCTACCAGGACTTTTTTGCGCTGTGGAAAGACGCCGACCCCGACCTCCCCATCCTGAAAGAAGCCAGGGCGGAGTACGCGAAGCTGCAGTAGACGGGCTTCCTCGCAAGGGCGGAATCTTCTGCCCGGGTGGCCCACACAACGTGGTTTTCGTTGTGTGGGACCGTTTCCACCCACCGTCAACGAAAAGCGCTAAGGCGATTTCTCGTCAATCATCATGTCACGGCATCGCGCTTTGCGGAGTCAATGGCGATTTCATGTTTGGGGTTCTAGGTTCATCTTTCGCACGAGTTCTGCAAAGCGCGGGTCCGCGCGGATCGGTTCTAAGAAGGGGTAGCTCTTGATCTGCATCAAGAACTGATCGCATACTTCGACTGCCCGATTGAGCCATTCGAAGGCAGTATCCATTTCGCCGAGCCCAAGGTAGACCCAGGCGAAGCTCGACGGAGGCACATACCCTTGCACAGCCATCTCGTGGAGCCTCCGCAGAACAGCTCGGGCCTCGTCGGCCTCACCGGCCAGCCCTAGCGACAGACCTAGCCAGCCCCACGTGCCGGCAGTGCCGCCTGCCAGTTCGACGGCTTTCCGGTGGAAGGCGACCGCTTCCGCAAACTTCCCTTGGGAGCGGTGCCCGACGCCGATGGCAAAGTAACCCAGATAGTAGTTCGGATCGATGGCCAACAGCTTTCGGCCTTCCTCGATGCCTTGCTCATAGTGATTGGCGAGCAAGAGCGCGATGGCGAGCCAGAACCGTCCTACTAAGGAGAGGGGATCCAATTCGAGGAGCGCCTCAAGTTCCGCCGCGGCCTCCTCCATACGGTTGTGCGGCATCAAGCAGGCGAGCGCGTAGCGCATGCGTACCAGAGGAGAGTTTCGGTCCAGTTGCCGCGCGAGCGCCATTTCACGCTCGACCTCTTCCCAGTTGTACGCGCCCATCCTGTGGAACTCGCCTAGAAGGGCATGGGTTTCGGCTCGTGAGCTGTCGATCTCAATCGCCCGCAGGGCATGAACGATACCGGCGGAAGCTGCTTGCCGCGGCGCGACAAAGCCCAGATAGCCTAGGTACCAGTAGGTTTCAGCTAAGGCATCATAGGCGAGCCCAAACTCCGGATCGCCGGCAACTGCATTCCCCAGGTGCTTTCTTGCTGCGGCGAGGCTGTCAACGGTCATCTTGGCCATCTCGTAGCGGCCTTGAATGTATTCGTTATAGGCAACAAGATTTTCGGTCGCCCTCCTGACGCGCCCGCCGTCCTCCTGGATACCAAGTGGGAGCTTGCCAGCCAGGCCGGGGACCTGCGCTGCGATGCTTTGGGCAATCGAGCTCTGCAGTTTAAAGACCTCGCGCATCTCGGCGTTGTACTTCCTGGCAAACAGGTGCGTCTGGTCCTGGACTTGGATTAACTGGACATTGATTGCTATTCGGTCCTCGGCGCGACGGACGCCGCCCTCCACAATATAGTCCACGGCCAATTCGTGACCGATCTGTTCCACATCCTTCTGGCTGCCCTTGTATCGCATGGCGGTCGTGCGGGCGATCACGCCAAGATGGTCAGGCGAAAGCGCCCCAATCGCGGTGATGATCTCGTCGGTAAGGGCGTCGCTGAAGTACTCCTCGCTCGGGTCGCCGCTCAGGTTCACAAACGGAAGGACCAAGAGTCTGACCCTGTAACCCACGACTTCTGCCGAAAGGGAACTGACAGGATGTACCTCCGCAAGGAACCGATAACCCCGCCGGGGGAGAGTTTCGATAAAGTGCGGGTGATCGGCTGAGTCACACAGGGCCTCACGCAGTCTGGCAATCGCCGTGTTCAGATTGTTGTCGAAATCAACGAACACCTCTTTCGGCCAAAGTTGCCGTCGCAAATGGTCACGTGTGACAACTTCCCCCGGACGCTCCAGTAGCGCCATCAAAATCTGGAACGGTTGCTCGCGTAGGTTGATCCTTATCCCGCGTTTGGATAGTCGCCCGGCGCGCAAATCCACTTCGTAACAGTCGAAACGGACGAGGGCAGGGCGTTGTTTCGCCGCCACAACAATCTCCACCGGTACTTTACAGCTCCCGAAAATAAGCTTCAGTGATGGGCATCACATGCGTTTTCAATAGGATAGCTGGCAGGCAAAATTCAAGAAATAGTCAAGCCGCTGTCGATTGTCCCGAGTCTCGATTGCATGGGAAAAATGTGTGGCGTGAGTTGATTTTTGACCTGCCGCTCTACAGATCAAGAATAGGAGATGGAATTATGCGTAGCCCAGTCGCAGTTGTCTTTACCACAATCATGCTCGCCTGCACGCTGTTTATGCCAGCCCTGTCTGCTGCCCAACAGGGCTGCACGATCGCTAACGTTGCAGGGACCTACGGATACGAAGGTTTTGGAACGGTTCTCGCGGGGAACCCGGTCACCCTTCCGGCGGGAACATACTCCTCAACCGGAACGCTGAGATTCGATGGCAAAGGAAATCTGCTCATCATCGACACGGAAAGGATTGACGATCTTTTCGCGCCCCCCGACACTCAGTACCCCAGCACATACACCGTTGACAAGCAATGCATCGTAACGTTCACGATAACGGCATATGCACAAGCCGGACTCCTAGGTCCACACTTCAAAGGCGTCTTCGTTGATAACCACAAAAAATTGATAGCAATGAGCCTAATTCCCGGATTTATTATTAACTATGTAAGCACGACCAAAGTCACGATAGAGGAACAAAATTAGACCCGAGGGGTCAAGAATAGAACAGTAAGGGCCGCCCGATAAGTCGGACGGCTCTTCTCTTGCCTCACGGCGAAGTTGCGCCTAACTTCTGTTATCAGGCTTTATCAGTCTTTACCCGCCGAGTAGATTTAACGGCTCGGCAACGGCTTTGGGGGCGATCGTGCCCTCCATCAGCTTCGCGGTTCCGTCGGGCAATAGCGGCACCTCACTCGGCGCGCAGCCGTGCCCGAATGATCTGATGTGGCGATTTCGGTCCGAAGGGTGACCGGTCGAAGTCGCCCCAATAATCTGTGATCTCATAGCCTTCGGTGGCGAGCAGATCCCGCAATTCTCCAGCTGTATACCACCGCAAACTGCACGACGCTTTGGTGCTCGAGATGCGTTCTCCGGCAGCGTTTTCTTTAACCCACGCGAGGCGGATCTCGAGGATCTGCCGTTCAGGATAGCTGATGACGGTATCGAACCGGCGCACGCGATAGCCAGTTTCAGGTTCCATGCGGTTGATGGTCACGTTTGCGGCGCCGGGCCCGGTGACGTACTGCGGATCGAACTGGAAGACATCAAAGCACAGGCATCCTTTTGGGGCGAGATGGCGGCGCACATTGCGCAACCACGCGTGCTGATCCTCTGGCTCCAGCAAGTGCTGTACCACGCGAAAGGGCGCCGTGATAAGGGGGAAACTGCTGTCGGCGTAGTCACAACGTATGTCGCCGTGGACCAGCCGCGTGCGGCCGCGGACCTCCTCCGGTTCAACCGCAAGTGAGCGCCGAAGCACGTCGATCATGTCGGCCGAGAGTTCCATGCCGCAGATTGTGATTCCGGCCCGCGCGGTGGGGAGCAAAACCCGGCCGGTGCCACAACCCATCTCCAGCGCCGGTCCGCCGAATTCCAGCCCCAGCGCCACATAGAAATCGATCCCTTCGCGCAGGATCTCCGCGTAGTCACGGTCGTAGAACATGGCACACGTACGGTAGAACTCCGGCACGTCCGTCTGCCCACCACGGATGGGTTCAGATGCCATCTCCAGTTAGGTACTCCTCATGAGTTTTGAAATGCAGTCATGTTCTTCGTCGAGAGCACTTTCTGCCAACACGTGTACGACTCTCAAGTATGACGAGCGTAAACAGGCCTTATCACTCTTTACAAACCGTTTGTCAATGAAAAGTGATAAGGCGATTTCTCGCCAATCATCCTGCTGCGATGCAGTTCATTGCCGACAGCGAGCGTGTGCTTCCCACAGTGCTTCGCCTTTAAGATTACTTCTGAAGGGTCAAACCCGCCACTAGGGGTAGACTAAGTGCAACCTCACCGGCGCTGTCCTTAGGTTGGTTGCAGCGCATAAGGCAACTGTATCCGAAAACCCTTCATGGGCCGGGAACAGCATGTTCTGCCACAAGCTGCATCAGATCTTCGATAAGGCTGCCGATTCCTTTTTCGACATTCTTATCCCAGGTGGATTTCAGAAAGGCCCCTTGCACAGGCTCGGTGAATGTCCACAGTCGAAAATGGGTCTGAGTGTCGAAAATCAGTAAAGTCAATTGGGGTTGGTAGCTAGTCGACTTTACACAGTCGGAAATTGGCGCACTAAAGCTTAACTGGAGGACCAAGTCAGCTTCGCCTGGCGCGCCTACAACTTCATATCGCCCCCATTTCTTCATGGCGATATAAAACTGGTTATAGGGTTCGCGGGGCTCCTTAGCACGTCGGAAAGCGGTCAGAGACGTAGCGTCGACTCCGCCGTTGGCGATGAATACCTTCCTCGCAGTAATGATCCGAGCAGGTATGGGGGCGACTGGAGCAGTCGGTGTTTGTTGTGCGCACGCGACTGAGCCTCCGGCCAGCAAGACCATCATTGCCAAGAGCCGATTAGAACTTCTCCCGGTACGTATCACGTTTTGCCCACCCTAGGGAATGCTCGTTTGCCTCTTACACACGCTCGAATCGCAGCTCTTGCCTCAGCCTCGGAGGAGTACACGCCAATTAGCAGTTCAATATTCTCTTCGCCCTCGGCCATCTCTTTCACAAACCAAAGCAGATGAACACTTCGCTCATAGCAACCGAATTATGCTCCCGCCCGGTTGCTGTGAACAGGCTTTCTCATTCTCTGTCGCCCCGCGCCTATGCACTGGGAAGAAGCGTTGCAGTGACAACAACTCCCGCATTTTTTCCCATGAGCATCCCCTGAAGATGGCCCTTGTCCGGCGAGAGCGTCACCGTAAAAGATTGATTGCACGGTGCCGCAAAGCTGCCCTCGAATACGTGGCCGTTCACCGTGCCAGAAACGGTACATTGCTGAAAGGCGTTGTTCTCCACACTAACGCCGTTCACCTCAGAGCCGTTCTGGGTAATGTTCACAGTCACTTTGGTGTAGAGCGGAATACCTTGTTCTGTCCACCGCCATGTGCCGTTAAAGTTGTCGGGAGATGAACTGCCGCAGCTCAACAGAACCCCAAGGGCAATTGGACAGGCAATCCACCTGGTTACGAACTCAACAGTGAACATCTGTTTCACATCCCACTCCCTTTTGAATCCCACCCAAAAGCCTGGGCTGCTGTTATGTTCACAATGTTCCCAGCTGTCGCCGCATAGACCTCGCGATGGCCGATTCAGTTACACAAAAAAACGAAAGCTAAGTGGCAATCGTACAGCCCAGCGCACACGTTTGGGAAATTGGTCCCCTGATTTGGCGTGCCTTTAGATCAGATTAGTTGGCGTAAACAGGCGTTATCGTACATTATCCTAATTGCACCGTTTCTGGGGCAAACCGCCAAGGTGTAATGAATGTGAAGGCGATTAATGAGATGGTCCGCCGCCGAGTAGCATAACTCGGCAGTTCACATTATGGAGGATCATCGCAATGCACATCGCATCTATCGGCATCGATCTGGGCAAGACCACCTTTCACCTGATTGCACTGGGAGAACGT
>DATJFA010000193.1:0-8888 GCA_035496015.1 Terriglobales bacterium
CCATCTACAGCCTGCTGCTGGAATTCACCGGCAAAGCCTCGTCAGTAGGCATCGCGCTGGTCTGCCAGCTTCTTCCGCAAACCTTCATCGGCCCCATTGCCGGGGTCATCAATGACCGCATCAGCCGCAAGAAGGTGATGATCGCGGCCGACCTTGGTCGCGTGCTGATCGTGGGCGCCATGCTGCTGGTGCGCTCCCGCTCCATGGTGTGGCTGGTTTATCCGCTGCTGTTTCTGGAAACCATCATGTGGGGCTTCTTTGAGCCGGCGCGCACGTCTGCGCTGCCCAACATCGCGCCCAAGGAAGACCTCATCACGGCCAATACACTGCAGTCCACTACCTGGTCGGCAAACTTCGCCATTGGCGCGCTGCTGGGCGGCCTGACGGCGGCGTTCCTGGGAAGGCCGGCGGTGTTTATGATCAATGCGGGGTCATTTTTGCTCTCGGCGCTGATCATCAGCCGCATGGACTTTCACGAGGCGCACACTCAGTTGCACGGCCGCCTGCGCCTGCGCGAGCTGGTGGACTTTAAGCCGGTGGCAGACGGCATTCGCTACGTGCGCAGCGACATCCGCCTGCTGGCCATCATGATGGTGAAGACCGGCATCGGCATCATGGGCGCGAGCTGGGTGCTCTTTCCGGTGATGGGCGAACGTGTGTTCCCGTTGCGCGGGCGCGGGGTTGCGAGCGCGAGCGGCGGCATGCTGAGCATGAGCCTGCTGATGGCTTCGCGCGGTTTTGGCTCGCTGATCGGACCGCTGCTGGCAGGAAGCTGGGCGGGGCAGAACCAGGCACGCCTTCGTACCCTGATCCTGACTGGGCTGACCATCGGCGGCGTCGGCTATATGCTGCTGGGCACCGCGCCCGGCCTGGCGCTCGCGTGCGCCGCCGTCATCTTTGCCCACATGGGTGCTTCCAACATCTGGGTATCGTCCACCACGCTGCTGCAGATGAACACGGATGACCGCTTTCGCGGGCGCGTCTTTTCCGCCGACCTCAGCGTGCTTACGCTGATGATGGCGATCAGCACCTTTTTTGCCGGCCGCATCCTCGATGCCGGCATTTCGGTGCGCGAACTGGCCGTGGGAGTAGGGGCAACCGTCATGCTGCCCGCCGCCGCCTGGCTCTGGGCCCAGGGGCTGTGGAAGGGCGGAGTGTGCGAAGCCAAAGCGGAAGCTGGCGGCCCCTAGTTGACCCTCAGATTCTGGCTGCTAGCTTCTAGCTAAGCGCTAATGGCTAGTAGCTGAAGAGGCGCTCCCGCCACAGGCATCATTCGTCAATCTTCAATCTTCCCTCTAGAATGACGCTTCATGCGCCCCCGCTCCTACGCGCGTCTGGCTCTGCTGCTGCTGACCGCGCTGAATTTCCTCAACTACATTGACCGCTCGGTGCTGTTTGCGGTGCAGCCGCTGGTGCAGGCGGAATTCCACCGCAGCGACGCCCAGTTCGGGTTTCTGACCACCGCGTTCTTTCTCTGCTATATGGTGGCGGCGCCCATTGTGGGCCTGCTCGCCGACCGATACCAGCGCCGAGTCATCATCATTGCCGGGGCGGTGGTATGGAGCCTGGCCACGATGCTGACGGCGGTCACCTATAGCTTCGACGCCCTGCTCTTTCGCCACGCCATTGTGGGCATCGGCGAAGCCACTTTTGTGACCATTGCTCCG
This sequence comes from Terriglobales bacterium, assembly GCA_035496015.1. GTDB lineage: Bacteria > Acidobacteriota > Terriglobia > Terriglobales > Acidobacteriaceae > JAICWP01. Next base: position 1,668 of record DATJFA010000193.1, read on the forward strand.
TCCTTTCTAGCCGACATGTTCGGGGAAGAAAAGCGCGGACGCATTTTCTCGCTTTTCTATATCGCCATTCCCGTGGGTACGGCGCTGGGCTACATCGTGGGCGGGCAACTGGGGCCGCGCTATGGCTGGCGCGCGCCTTTCTACGTGGCGGGAGCGCCCGGCCTGGCTATTGCGCTCTTCTTGCTGCTGATTCCCGAACCGCAGCGTGGAGGCTGCGACCACATGGCGGAAACGGCCCAGCGCGGTACCCTGCGCGGGCTGGCGCGCAATCCTGCTTTCTGGACCGCCACCCTGGGCATGGCCATGATGACCTTTGCTCTCGGCGGCCTCTCGGTGTGGATGCCGACGTTCCTTTCGCGCGTGCGCCACTATCCGTTGCCGAAGGCCAACCAGTTGTTCGGGCTTATCACCGCCTTCAACGGCACCGTCGCTACACTGTTTGGTGGCTGGCTGGGTGACCGCCTGCTGCGGCGCACGGCCAGCGCCTACTATCTGCTCTCCGCCGCCAGCATGGCCCTGGGAATTCCGGCCATGATCCTGGCGCTGTTCTTCACTGGTCGGGTAATGTTCCCGGCGATTTTTGCGGCTGAGTTTCTGCTGCTGCTCAACACGGGGCCACTAAACGCGGCGGTGGTTAATTCCGTGGGCGCGCACATTCGGGCCACTGCCATCGCCGTGAACCTTTTTACCATTCACCTGCTGGGCGACGCGCTCTCGCCCACGCTGATCGGTTACCTCTCCGACCGCAGCTCGCTGCAGAGCGGGTTTACCAGCGCCGTAGTGGCCATTGGGCTCTCATCAGTTGTGCTGTTTGTGGGAATGAAGTATGCGCCGCCAGTGGTGGTAGACGCGGGGCAAGAAGCGGCCGGTTTGAGGGAACGCAAACCTTAGACGGAATGTTTCAAAGTCTCAAGGTTTCAAAGTTTCGCCAACCCGTCGCCGAAATACCCGAAACCTTCGAAACTCTGAAACCTTGAAACTTTTACTGCGGCGCCATGCCCGGGTCGGCTGGCTCCTCCACTGGCACGCCGCCGGCAGAGCCTTTGGGATGTTTTGCCGGATGGCGGGGCGAGGAGGGATGCTGCCACTTGCCGGCGCGGTAACGGCTGCGGCGCTCCACGTCGTATTCCTTGGGCAGAGGCGGCAGCTTGCGCAACGCGCCCCGCAGCTGGCGGGCCTCGCTCAGAATGATTTCCGGGCGCCCGTCATAGGCCTTGATTTCCCCATGAATCTGAATTTCCTTGCCCGCCAGCTGGCGCACATCGCCCACATGGCGTAAATCGCGGGGAAAGACCACCACGGTAAAAGGACAGGTCCGGTAGTCGGCGCAGAAGTTCAAGAACGTGGTGCCGCTGGGCCCCTCGCTCACCGCGAAGACCCTGCCCGCAACGCACATCGAATCCCCTATGTGCTGGGCGGCGCGCTGGATGGGGATACATTCGGCAGCGGCGCAAGCGCTAAGCAGGAGGATACAAGCGATGTGGGCGGAGATCGTCATGCGACCTCCTCTGCCATCATTCTAAGGCGGGAGAGAGCGCGCAGGCGGCGGCGCAAGCCGGCTCGCCGCCGCCTGGGTTCTGTTTTGGAACCGATGAGCTGGAGCTATTTGTACGACTTGATGGCTGCCGTCTCGTCGTCCTTTACATCGAAGACGGTATACAGCTTGGTGATCTGCAGCAGGTCGTGGACCTTCTTGGTCAGGTTCAGCAGTTTCAGTTCGCCGCCCTGGTTGCGGACGGTGGTGAAGGCGCTGACCAGCTCGCCGATCCCGGAGCTGTCAATGTAATTGACTTCGCCAAGATTCAGCAGAATCTTCTTGTTTCCTTTGCCCACCAGATCGCGCACTGTATCGCGCAGGATGACGCTGCCTTCCCCCAGCGTGATACGCCCGCTGAGGTCCACTATCATCACCCCATTTACCTGCCGGGTGTTGGCCTTCATGCTCACTGGGAAGCCTCCTTGTTGTCACCGGCTGCGCCGGGGACGTGCTTAATAAGTTTAAGTTCGGTGCCGGGATGAAGCTGGCGAATCTGCACTTCATCCATAAAGGCGCGTATGAGGAAAATACCCCGCCCCGACTGTTTCAGGAGATTCTCGGGGGCCAGCGGGTCGGGAATCTTGTTGGGATCCAGGCCTTGTCCCTGGTCGGTAATGGTGATGACCATGGAGTCGCGGGTTCGTTCCAGCTGGAAGCCCACCTTCTTGGCCGGATCGTAGGCATTGCCATGCAGTACGGCATTAATGGTGGCTTCGCGCACCGCCATGGAAATCCTGGCAATTTCGTCTTCATCGAAACCGGCGCCGGCGGCAAAGCGGGTGGCGGATTCCTCCGCGCTGTTGACGCTGTCCAGCGTGGAGTCAAGGGTCAAAGTAACCCGTTTTCCGACCATATTCGTGGTTGCCAACCGGTCCGATCCACCGCCTGAAGAATGGCGCCGATGCCTGGGTAAGCTTGCCATCCTTGCCCTCTTGCGGGTGAGTAACAGGCAGGGCGCTAGTTTGCCTGTGCGAGAGGGAGATTGTCAAACATAACACGCAATGCGCCGCATAGGTCGGGCTTGCTGCCACCGACCGCATCCTCCCATTTTGGTTCTGTCGCGGCAGTATAACCAATACGGGAAGCACTGAGGGTTGGGGTGCGCCCTCCAACTAAGTAGCCCGCCTTGACCTGATGCTAGTTTGAATTTGCAGTGCGCGCGGCATTCTCGCAAAGCTGACCAGCCGCCACTGCGTCGAGGTGAAGTAAATGTTGGCCACCGCAGCGGCACCCAGAGCAGCACAACTGCAAAAGTGTCCCACTGGAATTCAGGGGCTGGACGAAATCACGCAGGGAGGGCTGCCGCGCGGACGCCCTACCCTGGTGTGCGGCGACGCGGGCAGCGGCAAGACTATCCTGGCGATGCAATTCCTGGTCCGGGGCATCACCCAATATGACGAGCCTGGCGTGTTCATTGCCTTCGAAGAGAATGCCCAGGACCTGGCCATCAACATGGCTTCCATGGGCGTGGATGTGGGGCGACTATGCGCCGAGAACAAGCTGGCCATTGATTGGGTGCACCTGAACCCGGCCGAAATCGAAGAAGCAGGCGAGTACGACCTGGACGGCCTCTTTATACGCATCCAATGCGCCCTGGAGCGGGTCCACGCCCGGCGCATCGTGCTGGACAGCATTGAGGCACTGTTCTCAACCCTCAGAAGCCAGACCACCCTGCGCTCGGAATTGCAGCGGCTGTTCAACTGGCTCAAGGAACGGCAGCTGACGGCCGTCGTAACCGGGGAACGGGGCGACGGCCGTCTCACCCGCCATGGCCTGGAGGAATATGTAGCCGACTGCGTCATCAGCCTGGATCATGATGTGGTCAATCAGGTTTCCACCCGGCACGTGCGGGTGGTTAAGTACCGGGGCTCGGTACATGGGGCCAATCAGTATCCGTTCCTTATCGGCAAGAACGGATTCTCGATGTTTCCCATCACCTCGGTAGGTCTGGAGTGTCCCGCGCCCACCGAGCAGATTTCCAGCGGTATTCCGCGGCTGGACACCATGCTGCGCGGCGGAGGCTTTTACCGCGGCAGCAGCATTCTGGTTTCAGGTGGGGCGGGAACCGGCAAATCCAGCATGGCGGCACATTTTGTGCGCGCTGCCTGCGCACGCGGCGAGCGCGCCCTATATTTTGGTTTCGAAGAATCGCAGGCGCAGATCCTGCGCAACATGCGCTCCATTGGCATTGACCTGGCGCCCTGGGTAGAACGCGGCCTGTTGCAGTTTCATGCCGCCCGTCCCTCCTTGTGCGGCCTGGAAACCCACCTGGCCATGATCCTGGCAGCGGTCACGGAGTTCGAACCGCGGGTGATCGTGCTTGACCCCCTGAGCGATTTCCTGGTGGTGGGCTCGCACAGCGACGTGAAGGGGATGCTGACCCGCCTCATCGATTATCTCAAGATGAAGCAGATCACGGCTCTGTTCATCAGCCTGACCTCGGCCGAGCACGAGGTGCAACAAAGCGAGGCCGGCATTTCGTCGCTCATTGACTGCTGGCTGTTGCTGCGCAGCCTGGAACAAGGCGGAGAGCGCAATCGCGTCCTGTACCTGCTCAAATCCCGCGGCATGGCGCATTCCACGCAGGTCCGCGAGTTTCTGCTGACCGATGAAGGTGTCGATCTGGTAGACGTCTGCGTGAGCGCCGGCGGCGTGATGGTGGGTTCGGCGCGGCGGGACTACGAATCCCGTCAGGTGGAAGAAGCGCTGCGGCAAAAAGAGGAAGCGGCGCACAAGCGCTCGCAGCTGGAACGGCGGCGCCGCGACATGCAAGCGCAGATCGAAAGCCTGCGCTGGCAGTTCGAAGAGGAAGAGCGGGAATTGGGTGAGTCTATGCGAAACGCGGTGGAGATTGACGACAGGGCAAAAAACGATCGTGATGCCATAGCCCGCTCCCGTGAGCAGGACATGGTAGGGCGCTCGGCCTGAGCCAGTGGAGGGGAACATGGCAGTCGTGACCAGCATTGAGGAACACTCGGCGCAGCAGCAGGGCGAAAGCTGTTGGGAATTGCGGCTCTATGTGGCCGGGCAGACGCAGAAATCCCTCGCCGCTCTTGCCAACCTGCACAGAATCTGCGATCAGCACCTGAAAGGCCGCTATCAAATCGAGGTGATTGATCTACTCAAACAGCCGCAACTGGCGGCCGGGGATCAGATCCTGGCGGTACCCACGCTGGTGCGCAACCTGCCGCAACCGCTGCGCAAGATCATCGGTGACCTCAGCAACACGGAGCGCGTGCTGGTGGGCCTGGATATCCGCATTGCCGGGCAGAAGGAGTTGTAGCTATGGCCAAGTTGGGCGAGCCGTCTCAGGGTGCTGGCGGGGAAGCCGCGCGCTTCGTTCTGCGCCTCTTCGTGGCCGGCGCTACGGAGCAATCCAAAAGCGCGATCTCCAACGTGAAGAACGTATGCGAGCAGCATCTGAAAGACTGTTACGAGCTGCAGGTTATTGACGTGTTCCAGACGCCAGTGCTGGCGGTCAGCGAGAACATTGTGGCGACGCCTACGCTGGTGCTGCCTCAGCCTTTACGTCGCGTGATCGGAAATCTTTCACACGAAAGGGTCATGGTAGGAATGCAGTTACTGGACGTGCAGGCGGAGGCTGGCCATGAGTAGTTGCCCCATGCGTGCGCCGCAAAGCACAGGCGAAGTGGAAGAGTTACGTGCCCGTCTGCAGGAGGCGCAGGAAACCCTGGACGCCATTCGCAGCGGCGCCGTGGATGCCATCGTAGTGGATGGTCCCGAGGGGAGAAGGGTATTTACCCTGCAGGGGGCGGAGCATCCCTACCGGGTGCTGGCGGAGACCATGAACGAAGGTGCGGCCAGCCTGGGTGGGGATGGGACCATTCTCTTCTGCAACCGGCGCCTGGGGGAAATTCTGGAAGTGCCGCAGGCGCAGCTGCTGGGCTCACCAATAATCCACTACCTGAAGGAAGAGCAACGGGGCGCGTTTGGACTGCTGCTGGCCGCCGCCGCCACGGCCCCCCGGCGTGGGGAGTTCGAATGTGCCACTTCCCGCGCCGAAACCACCGTTTTGTTTTCGCTAAGCCCGCTCGGAGTTGGCGGCGGAGAAGGCATCTGCCTGGTGGCCACGGACCTGAGCGAGCAGAAGAAGCTGGAGCGGGCGCTGGAAAATTTTGCCGCCCAGCTCAGCCGCAGCAATGAAGAACTGTCGCAATTCGCCCACCTGGCTTCGCACGACCTGCAGGAGCCGCTGCGCCACATCGTAGGTTTTGGCGACATGCTGCAGGAGCATTCCGCAGGCATGAGCCCGGAAGCGGCGGACTGCGCTGGGCGCATGCAGAAGGCGGCACGGCGGATGTCGGAACTGATAGAGGGCCTGCTGCAGTACTCGCGCGTCTTTGGCAGCGGGGAGTTGCCGCAGGCCATAGACCTGGCGCGGGTCACGGCCGAGGTGATGCTCGACCTGCACCAGGAAATCCAGCAGTTCCACGCACGGATTACGGTAGAGGCCCTTCCTCGCGTTTACGCGGCGCCCTCCCACATGCGGCAACTGCTTCGCAACCTGCTTTCCAATGCGCTCAAATTCCAAAGCGCAGGTGCGACGCCGGAAATCAGGATTGGCAGCCAGTTGCTTCCAGAGGGCAGGTGGGAAATCAGCGTGCAGGATAATGGGATCGGTTTTGACCAGCGCGCCCAGGCCCGGATTTTTCGTCCTTTCCAGCGCCTGCACAACTCAAATTACCCGGGCAGCGGGATGGGCCTGGCCATCTGCCATCGTATCGTCAACACTTACGGGGGGAGCATCCGCGCCACCAGCGAGCTTGGCCGAGGCAGCACGTTTTATTTCACTGTTCCAGCAGTGCGGGCGGAAGATGGTGCGGAAAATGGCCTCCGCGAGTAAATCACTCTGCCTGTTAATTGCGGATGACGACGAAAACGACTATGTCCTGCTGAATTGCGCCGCCCGCCGGGCGCAGCTGCCGGCGCAACTATGCTGGGTGAAAGATGGCCTGGAACTGCTCGAGTACCTGCGCGGTCAAGGCTGTTACGGCGATTCCGGCAATTATCCCAGGCCTGCAGTGGTCCTGCTGGACCTCAATATGCCGCGCAAAAATGGAAGAGACACACTGCAGGAGATTCGCCAGGACCCGAGTCTGCGTTCTTTGCCCGTCATTATCTTCACCACGTCGAAATCGAGCGAAGAGATTCAGCTTACCTACGCAGCGGGGGCCAACTCATTCATTACCAAGCCGCCTGAGTTCCAGCGCCTGGTGGAAATGATGGAAGTGCTGAAGCGCTACTGGTTCGAAACTGTCACGTTGCCGGGAAGCTAGACGCGGGCAGCGGCCTGAAGTTCTAACCGACATCAGTCAAGATACAAGAGCCTGGAGCCAAAAGCCAAAGGCCAGCTTCGGCTATTGCTGCGGCGGATTTTGTGGCTGCTGCTTTTTCTCCGTCGGGGGTGTGGGGCTTTTATCCGCGTTGGGCGGTTGCTGGTTGTCGGGCAGGGGCACCATCAAACCGCCTTGCGGCTGCTGCGGAGCCTGTGATTGCGGCTGCGGGTTCTGCACCGCTGGGGCCGCGGCATTCGGCGGTTGCTGGTTGTCGGGCAGAGGCATCATCAAACCGCCTTGCGGCTGCTGCGGAGCCTGGGGTTGCGGCTGCGGGTTCTGCACCGCTGGGGCCGCGCCCTTATCCGCATTGGGCGGTTGCTGGTTGTC
>DATJFA010000194.1:0-5937 GCA_035496015.1 Terriglobales bacterium
TGCAACGCGATGATGTGCAGGTACTGGTGGCGGGTGAGGCGCGCGAATGGGAGACGGTGGAGTATGTGCGCGATGCCGCCGCCGAGGGCCGGGCCAAGGCGCTCATTCTGCTGGGTCACGAAGTTTCGGAGAAGCCGGGAATGGAGTATTGCGCGCGCTGGTTGCGCGGGCTTTTTCCACATATAGCGGTGACGTTCATTCCCGCGGGCGAGCCGTTTCAGAGCATGGGGCGTTGAGAGCGAGCATTTGCTCAGTAGAGACGTAATCAATTACGTCTCTACGTCAGAAGGGCGGCAACTCAGTGCGAGTCACTGCCGGGGCGTTTGAGTACGGGGTGGTCGTCGTCTTTGCCGCCGGTGTTGTCGCCCGGCTGCTGGGTACGGCGCAGGCTGGGTTCGGCCTTGCCGTTGGCATTCTCCACCTTGCGCCGATTCTCGAGGTGTGCCAGCCGCGTTTTCACATCCTGAAACTCCGAGGTGTCCACCACATACTCATTCCGAGCAGGCAGAATCTTGGCAATTTCCTTTTGCGTCTGCGCGGCGCGCGCCGGGGTCTGAGGATGTGAGTCAAAGGCTTTGTCGAGGAGACCAGGTTTCTTTTTTTCCAGTGCCTCGATTTTTTCGAAGAAGGCGGCAAACGACTGCGGGTCGTAACCGGCTTTGTACAGGTACTGCACTCCCAGGTAATCCGCCTCCGCCTCAAAGCCGCGGGAGAACTTCATGAAGGTCACAGGCAAAGCCAGGCCGGCGGCGCTTTCCACCGCGTAACCGATGCCGCCGCCCACGAAAATCAGGGGAATGGAGGCGATGTTGGCCAGGTTGCCGCGGGTCTGCTCGCGGGCGATGTGGCAGGCGGCAACGTGGGCAATCTCATGGGCCATTACGCCAGCCAGTTCGGCTTCATTGTCCGCCGCCAGAATCAGGCCGGAGTTGACATAAAAGAAGCCGCCGGGCAACGCGAACGCGTTGACCTGGTCGGAATCAATTACCTTGATGGTGAAGGGCACCTTGGAATCAGAGTTGCGCACAAGGTTCTGGCCCACACGATTGATGTACTCGCCGATCACGGGATCCTTGATCAGCTTCACCGACGACTCCACCTGCTGGGCGTACTGGCGACCCATGCTGACCTGGGAATCAATGCTGTACCAGTTGCCCAGGCCTTTATTGCAGCCGACGTTGCGGTGCCCGATAGCCGAAACGTCATTCAGACTGCCGTCCTGCACTTCCTTGGGCACTTCGTCCTTTTTGTTAGTGGCAAAAAGGCTGGCCGCGAACAGGCAAAACGTGATCAAGGCGATAATGCGGTGCTTCATACGTACCCCACTAGATGCCCCGGCAAGGATGGCCGCAGCATTTAATTTGGTGTGGCCGGAGTAGTCCTAAACCTTCAAACCCCGCCCGGAAGAAATTCACTCTCTCTAATTTACTACTTAAGAGAAGGCCACGGGCGGCACTTTACATTTGCCGGCTCCTTCCCGCATCGCAAATCAGGTCAGAAGCGCAGGGTAATGCCCGCAGTGACAAAGACGTTGTTCTGACGGCCGAGAGCCAGAGTTTCCAGGCCAACTCCACCCGAATTGAAGTCCCGGACCTCGGCGCGTAACCCTACCAGGGGCAGGAACTTAAGGTCCAGGCCACCGCCAATGTCAAAGGCAAACGTGCTATCGGAGCTGCTGCCTCCGGTAAAGAGCTGGCGATTGAAGCGTCCGTAGCCCAGCCCTGCGGAAACGTAGGGCGAGAGGGGGAACGAAGGAGCCAGCCGCAGCCGCAGGCCTGGGGTGATGAACAATGACGTATAACTGCTGGCCACAGTGAGGCCGCTGATAGTAGGAATACTGGAGCTGAAGGAGCCAGCCACCGGTATCTCCGCATAAAGGCCCAGAAGGGGCACGGAGGCGATGCGGTGAGCAAAGCTCACTTCCAGGGCGGGAGCGGCCCCTAAGTTGAGCGGATTGCCGACATTAAAGTAGCCGCCGCCAGTGAGGGCTATGTCATTTTTCTGGGCGTGCAACGCCATGGGAAGCAGGAGACATAAGACGCCTAGTATTGTTTTGCGCACCAAACCTCCTTAAGTTCCTGGAAGGACGGCAGATCCCCCGGCTTGAGCGGGCCCGCAGGTCCGTCCGCAGGGAAATGATTTCCAGGTAAGTTGGCAGGATTAGATGCAGGAATGGGACGACGCGTCCACTCCTAAAGGCTACATGGGAGCTGGGTCAGGCTGGCTAAGCTTGCTCAGGAGCACGTCGGGATGGACAGGTTTGGGCAGCAGCTCAAATGAGTAACCCTGCTGTTCGGCGGTTTTGAGCAGGTCGGAAGTGGCAGCCTGGCCGGAGAATAGCAGGATGCGGGCATCAGGACACATCTCCTGAATAGCCTTGGCGGCCTCAATGCCATTCACGCGGGGCATGACCACATCGGTGATAATGGCGTCCGGGCAATCCTCCAGGACCTCGCGAATGGCCTGACGGCCATCGTAGGCAACGCGGGTTTCGAAACCGTTAAGAGAGAGTATTTCGGCGATGCTATCAGCCACTGTGCGCTCGTCGTCCACCACCAGGACGCTGAGCTTGCGGCCGCGCCGGCTAGCGGGCAGATTCCTGCCCAGCCCCTTCACCGCAGTTTCCAGGCGCCGTAGTTCGATCCGCAAAGCTGCTTCGATTGCTTCCGACCGCCTTTCGCCGCGGGCCACACGGCTGACGTAAGACCGATCCACTCCCAGTTGCCGGGCTACCCGGCTGTAAATACCGCGAAAGAGGGCATAGGGTTCCCGCTCATTCATGACCTGCCGCCTGCACTTTCTGCTCGCGCCGTTCCGCGCAAGCTTTCCATGATGGTGGACGAAACGGGCGCGCGAACGTATCTGTGTCCGCTGCGGTCAAGAGTACGGCCGCTAGGGAACATGCCTGCAGCGGGAGGAGAGTCTCCACGCCGAGATTTTCTGGGCCGCACTTACTAAGAAGCCAGAGGGAAGACCGGAGTTGTCAATCACAGGCAGAATTCTGAGGAGGAACACACGATTTCCATCCGGTGAGTTACGACAGCGCCCCAAGTTGTGGTAATCTTTTCGCGCCTGTTGTCACCAGCGGTGACTCAGGTTCTGCTCTGTTCCCCTGAAGCAAAGTTCCACCTTGGCGCGGGAGGAATAAGTGTGCCCGGCGCTAAAAGTGACCAGAGGGCCTGCGGCACGGCTGCTGGAGAGAAACCAAAATCAAGCTTGGGGCGCAATGGCAGAAGGGATCAAAACCGTTCTTATAGCTGATGACGAGCCCACGGTAGCCAACACCCTGCGCATGATCCTGGAGAGCGCCGGGTACCGAACCATAGTGGCGCATGATGGGCACGAGGCAGCCCGGCTGATCCGAGAAGCCGGTCCGGATGCGGTGCTGCTGGACGTAATCCTGCCCCGCATAGACGGCGTGGAAGTCGCGATCCAGGCATGCCGCACCGCGCCCAACTGCAAGGTAGTGCTGTTTTCCGGACGCCCGGATGCCGCCGACCTGCTCGCCGCCGCACGCGTCCGGGGCTATAGCTTCGAAATTCTCGCCAAGCCCGCAAGACCGCAGGAACTGCTGGAGAAATTACGGGACGTGCTGGTGAGATAGACACGCTTGTTGGCGCGGCCGTCCACGCCGGCGTGCTGAGGCTCAGGCCCGGAGTTTCAGAAATGCAGAAATGCGGGCGAGGGAGCTGCCGGTCAAGTAGAGGATCCCCTCCACCAGGTAGCAGAAGATTCAACCCTGAAATTGCGGGCGGCGCATGTCTTCATGTTACCTCGGGAGACCGCGCCTGGCCACCAGTACATGCCGCCGCGGGTTAGTACATTGCACTCCGGTCACTTTGAGCCAGAGGGGAGCACGCTTAAGCTCCTGTCTTATGGCGATCGCGGTCAAGAAAGAGCTTGCTAACGCCCGCTACGCCGGGCTCATTCGGGCCCTAACCGGTGAAGGCCGGACGGGAATCAAGTTGACGTGTCCGCAGGGACAATGCAGGCAAGAGTACGTTTTGTACTTCGGGTCAGCAAGCGAGGAAGAGGAAATGCGCTGGTTATTTGACCGGAGGGTAGGCCAGCACCATCCCTTCCATCTGGATGTTTACGCCCTCGATGAAGCCATGCCGCGTTGGGCTGAGCCGGAGATTATGGTAATGCCGGCCGGGCAAATCCAGTTGAAGGGCGACGAAAACGTAACTTTCGATGTGTTCCGCACAATGCGGCAGAAGATGCGGCTGCGCGGCGTGCTGCCCGCCGACCGGGCGCAATCGCAAAAGCGCGCCGGCCTGCTGGGCCGCACCTCGAAGGTATTTGCGGGCTGTCTGGCGTTTGTAGTGGCGGCGGTGCCGGTAGCCGCCCGAACACCCTTCCTTTTCGGCTCCAAGTAGCAGCGGCACTCCCTTCAATTCGTGTGCGGCATGATCAGCTGGGGCTTGCCGGGAGCAGCCGCCGACTCCACATTCACGTCGCGAAAAAACTCCGCCGCCGCCTCCGGCAGCACCGTGTTGATGTACATTCCCGAGCCCAGTTCGAAACCGGCCACCCGCGTGAGCCGGGGAATGATGCTGACATACCAGTGATAGTACTTCACGCCCGAGCACTCCGCCGGAGCGGAGCGAATGGTGAAATTGAAATCAGGGTCGTGGAGCCCGTAATAAAGCTTGGCCAGTACCAGGCGCAGAACGTGCGCGAGGTCAGAGGTCTCTTCCCCGCTGATATCGGCAAAATTGGCCATGTGACGCCGGGGGTAGATATGGGTGCAAAAAGGAGTGTAGGAAGCAAAGGGCTCCAGGGCGACAAAATGGTCAGTAGTAACAATCAGCCGGCTCTTGTCCTGCAGTTCTTCCTGCACCGCGGAACAAAAGATGCACTCGCCGAATTCGTCGTAGTGGCGAAGCGCCTCGTAAAGGCGGCTACGCACTTGCGAAGAAATCACCGGCGTGGCAATGAGCTGACAGTGGGGGTGTTCCAGGCTGGTGCCGGCATCGGCGCCGTGATTCTTGAAGATGATGACGTTGGCTACACGGGAATCGAGGCTGAGGTCGGTGCAGCGCGCCTTGAGCACGCGCAACACGCTGGCGACCTGCTGGTCCGTCATCAGGGCGGTGGGCTGCGAGTGATCGGGCGTTTCGATGATCACCTCGTGAAAACCGAAACCTTCCACCGTGCGATGCGACCGTTCCACTACGCGCCGCGGGATCACGTCCGGCTGCAACGCCGCGAACTTGTTGGGCACTACCCGCACCAGCCACTGGCCATTACTGGGCGTAGTGACGCGCAGCACTTCGGGAGGCGTGGACTTTTCATTGCCGGGGCAAAAAGGACACTTGGGGTCAAAGCTGGGCAGATTGCGCGGCGCGCGCAGCACCACCATATCCTTGGGGCGCTTGGCCCGCTCGGTGGCGATAATCACCCATTCTTTGGTAAAGCGGTTTTGGCGAAGTTCGGGCATGTGGCACCTCCCTGCCCTGACGCAAGCAGTGTTGCCCTTCCGGATAAAGGGCGAGCCGCCCGCGTGGTGTAAAATCCGAAGCAAACATCCATGCAGCCCAATAAAGTTCCCGTCGGTGTGCTGGGCGCCACCGGAATTGTCGGCCAGCGCTTCCTGCAGATGCTGGAACGCCATCCCTGGTTCGAGGTGGGGTGGCTGGCGGCCTCGGAACGCTCCGAAGGCAGGCGGTACGCCGAAGCAGTACGCTGGCGGCTGAGAACACCAATTCCGCCTAATGTTGCCGAACTGCCCGTCTCTGCGGCCAAGCCGGAGGGAGCGCCCAGGATTGTTTTCGCCGCCCTGGACGCCTCCATCGCCGCCGAACTTGAGCCGCGCTTCGCCGCCGCCGGGCATGCAGTCATTACCAACTCCAGCGCCCTACGCATGCAAAAAGACGTGCCTCTGGTGATTCCCGAGGTCAACGCCGGACACCTCAAGGTATTGGAGTGCCAATC
>DATJFA010000195.1:0-3157 GCA_035496015.1 Terriglobales bacterium
CGAGTCGAGAGCCTGCCCTGAGCTTGTCGAAGGGGACCTTGTGTTTTCGGGCTGTACCCATTATTTGACTTAATTACAGTTGCTCTTCCCCCAGCTTTTGTTTACAAACGTTGCGCCAGTTTACATCGAGGGCAAAATGGCCGAAGACAAACCCGCAGCCGCCGCCCCAGCCAAACTTGTTATCCGCAACATCGGCCTGCTTCTGAGCGGCGACTTGGCACGCCCCATTCTCGACGCCGACACTATCGTAGCCGTCAACGGCCGCATTTCGGCTATCGGCAAGGAAAGGGACCTCGACCTCGCCGGCGCCGCCACTTCCATCAACGCCCACGGCACCACGTTAATTCCCGGACTCATAGACAGCCACGTCCATCCCGTGGCCGGTGACTGGACGCCGCGCCAGAATCAGCTGGGCTGGATTGATAGCTGCCTGCACGGTGGCGTGACCACCATGATCTCCGCCGGCGAGGTGCACACTCCCGGCCGCCCCAAAGACATCACCGGGCTCAAAGCCATGGCCATCTTCGCCCAGCGTGCCTTCACCAACTTCCGTCCCGGGGGCGTGCGCATTCATGCCGGAGCGCCGGTGCTGGAGCATGGCATGGTGGAAGAAGATTTCAAGGAACTGGCCGACGCCGGTGTGACCTTGCTCGGCGAGGTCGGCCTGGGCAGCGTCAAAGACGGCGCTACCGCCCGCCAGATGGTGGCTTGGGCGCGCAAGTACGGCATCCAGAGCACCATCCACACCGGTGGGCCTTCCATCCCCGGTTCCAGCCTGATTGATAAGGAGATTGTCCTGGCCGCCGACGCCGACGTCATCGGACACATTAACGGCGGCCACACTGCTTTGCCCGACGAGCAGATTGTGGCGTTATGCGAAAGCTCAACCCGCGCCCTGGAGGTTGTTCACAATGGCAATGAAAAAGCTGCTCTGCTGACCTTGTTTACCGCCGGCGAGCTCAAGCAGCTTCACCGCGTGATCCTCGGCACCGATTCTCCCGCCGGCTCCGGGGTTCAGCCTCTGGGCATCCTGCGCCTCATTTCCATGCTCTCCGCCCTGGGAAATATGCCCGCGGAAACGGCGGTCTGTTTCGCCACCGGAAACACGGCCAAGATTCGCAACCTCGATTGCGGCCTCATTGCCGAGGGCCGTGCCGCCAACTTCGTCTTCATTGACCAGGCGCAGCACTCCGCCGGCAGAACCGTGCTCCACAGCATTCAGCGCGGCGACCTCCCCGGCATCGGCATGGTGGTGATTGACGGTGTGGTCAGCGCCCACCGCTCCCGCAACACTCCCCCGGCGGCCCAGGTACCCGAGCTCGCGAATTAATAATTTGTTCCTGAATTGCATCCAGAGCGCGCCGGGCTGGTTCGCAGTGCAAAATATTCTTGACTGTCATGCTGAGCGCAACGGGCCGGTTCCTGCGCCATCATATTTCGGGAACTGTCATGCTGAGCGGAGCAGGCCGGTTCGCTTGCGAACCGACCCGTGAAGTCGAAGCACCCCTATACCGTTGGGCCCGCTCCAACCGTCCCAGGGAGTTCTCATACGGCCGAACGCAACGATTACCAACTACCAACTACCTCAACCCATCCTCGCCTTTGATCTTGTCTTTCGTCAGCCCGCCTACCCGCGCCAGCGGACGCCCGCTGTCGGTCACCGCCACCGCTACCAGAATTTCATTTGCCCTGGGCGCGTCGTTGATGCGCACCTCCATGCCGTCAAAGTGGCTGCGCACAAACGCTGCGTCCTTGTGCCCCAAGGGAATGTCCAGCGCCACGCCCATCCCTCCCCGCTTTTTGGAGGAAGGAATCAGCGCCGCGCCCTTGCCTAGTACCCGGCGCACCGGCGTGCCCAGCTTGGGATGCAGGATGGCGGCGGCGTGCTCGATTTCGCCGTTTTCTCCCACCGCCGCTGCCTTGCCATAACTCTCCGCCGTTGTCGGTGCGATGCCCAGCGCCGCCACCGCCCGCTCGGTCAGCAACTCTCCCAGTTCTTCGCCAATGTCCATCAACTCCGCAAGATCTTCCACGTACTTGCCCGCGCACGGATTCTCAATCACCGCCACGGCGGCGGCGCGGCGCGTGGGCGGCTCAATCGCCCGCCCCATCTCGCGTCTCGTTTCCTCCACGAATGTCGCCAGCTTGCGGAGTCGCGCTTTCATCGCAGTCCGTCTTCTCCTTTGATCTCCGAAGCCTTCAGCCCAGCCACACGCGCGTGCACGCGCGGTCCGGTGGTCATCACCAGAGCCAGCACCATCTCGTCGGCTCCCGGCGCGTCAGCAATCCCCACCTCCATGGCATCGAAGTGGCTGCGCACATAAGAGGCATTGATGTGCGTGATCGGCACATCCAGCCGGGTTCCCGGCCCACCCACCTTCTTGGTTGACGCCACAATTGCCTTCGCTCCGCCCAGCACCTCGCGCATGGCGTAGCCGCCGGGCACGTGCCACAGCGCGCCATGCTCCAGTTCTCCGGCCGCGCCCACAATTGCTCCCTTGCCGTAGCCTTCTATGCTCCTGGAGGTCCCGCCCAGCGCCGTAATCAACGCCTTGGCCATGTCTAGCCCCAGGGGTTTCAGATCATCCATGAATCCGGCGATGTCGGCGACGTACCGCCCGGCAAACGGATTGTGGATGACCGCCAGCGCGGCGGCCCGCCGCAGTGGTGTGCTGGGCGGCGGCCCGCCTTCATGGAAGACTTCTTCCACCGTCGTCAGTATCTTTCTGACCCGCACCTCAGGCATGAACCAGGCTCCTGTTCGCCGCTTCCGGCAGGTTGAATGTCGCCGGTCTTAGCCTCGCACCGACGACGCGCGTTTCTCCGCTCAAGTGCAGCGCGGCGGAATGAATCAGGCCTTCTGCCGCCAGTCCCTCAGCCACAGCCATTCCCGCCTGCAGGGCGCGTTCCACGTCTTCAGCCGAAAGGATTCCTACACCTTGCGTCACCAGCAACTCGCCCAGGTCGCTGTCCGGCGCCAGGCTGCGCGCCGGCACGCGCGCAATCCTCGAATTTCCTGGTAGATCCACCGCGTTGGCGATGATGGTGGCCGCGGCATCGGCCTGCGCCGCGCCTTCCGCCAGTACGGTGACCGCATCCGCAATGCCCAGCGAAAAACTTCGCCCGCGCCAGCCGCTGGTGGCGATGCCGCGTATGG
>DATJFA010000196.1:0-12693 GCA_035496015.1 Terriglobales bacterium
TGCCGGAATTTGTGAAGAACCTGCGGGTGGAAAACGGCGAACTGGTTATAACCGAGTAAAGCTTACTTCGATTTGCCCTCGCGCTTGCCGCGCACCAGGTGCAGCATGGAATCCAGGGTCTCCGCCAGGTCTTCCTGGCAGCGTTGAACTGACTTCTTGGCCAACTCGTCCGTGTCCTTCTGGAATTTGCCCATCGCTTCCGCCAGGTGCGACTGCAACCGCGGCGACATCGCCTTTTCGAACTCGGCGAGGCGGTCGGTCATCTCCCGGGATTTGCGCTCAGCCACTTCCTCGACCTGGCGCTGCGCTTCGCGGCTGCGCTGCTCGATGGGTTCGCGCGCCATCTCTACCGCCATGTGGATGCGGCCCTTGATTTCGCCGCTGGTTTCCACCACCGCGTCGTGGACGGCCTGCCGCAGCCGCTCCATCTGCTTTTCCATCCAGCCCTGCGCGTCCTCCCGCTGGTGCAGGAAGGCGGCGTTCATGGACTCGGCGCGCTGCGTTTCCTGCTGCACTGACGCCAGCAGTTTTTCCAGCCCCTGGTTGGTGCCCTCGGCGCGCGCCAGCAAAGGCTCCAATGAGCCGCTCAAGCGCTTTTCGACGGCTTCCATCTGCTCGCGGATAATGTCCCCTGCCGCTTTCTCCACGTCCGTGCGGAGCTTGTTGACCGCGTCGCCGGTGGCGCGTTCGATGTAACCCTGCAGACGGGCCTCCCAACGGCCGGCCAGTTCGTTGGCCCGTGCTTCCACCCAGGCTTTCTCCGCCTGGCTGGCTTCGCGTTGCTTTTCCCAGATGTGGCGCTGGCTGGCGAATTCCTCTTTCAGGTGCGTGTTCAGGGAACCGCGCAGTTCGTCGCTTACCTTACGCAACATGCTCTCCGAGGAACTGCGCAAGGCCGCCATGTGCGTATCCAGGGCCGATTGCAGCTCCTGCTGGCGTTGCTGTGTCAGTTGGTCCAGCTTCTTCTGCTGCGCGCTTACTTGCTCTTCCAGGCGCTTAATTTCCTGCTCAGTCTGGCTGCCCACCTGCCGCAGGATGCCCGCCGCGCTGCTTTCCACCTTCTGCTCGGCCGCCCTGACCGCCGATTCCAGCCGCGCTTGCAAAGCTTCGCGGCTGCGTTGTCCTTCATCGAGCCGTGCGGAAAGCTCACTCGCCTGTTTGGCCAGCTCAGCCAGTTGTTCCTGCGCGCCCGTGCCCAGGCGCTGTGCTTCGGCCAGCTTCTCCGCGAATTCCTTGTCGCGGCGCTGCGCTTGTTGCTGAACCTCACTGGTGATGGTTTGCAGTCCTGCCGCCACATCTTCCTTAATCTGCTGACTCGCGGCCTGGGTGAGCGATGCGACCACTGACTCCAGTGCTTCGCGGGCGCGGCGCGCCTCTTCGGTGCCCGCGGTAAGCTCGGTAATCTGCGCCTGCAGCTGGGTTGATTTTTCTTCCAGCGCCGCCGCAGCCCCGCCGATCTGCTGCTTCTGGGCCTCCAGCTCCGCTTGCATGGTGGCGCGCAGCTCGGAGCGCAACTGCTCCCCGATTTCGTGCACCGTGGCTTGGGCCGCCTTGAAATGCTCCGCCTGCCGCGCTATTTCGTCGAATTGTTGAGCGGCGCGTGCTGCCATCGCCTGCTCCAGCTGTTGCTTCTGAGCTTCCAATTCCGACTGCAGCGTGCCGCGTAGCTCGGCACGCAATTGCTCGCCCAGGCCGCGCAGCTCGGCTTCCAAAGCTTTGAGTTGCTCAATTTGCTGCCCAGCTTCGTCGGAGCGTTGCGCCGTGCGGGCAGCCGCTTCTTCCTGCAGCTTGCGCAGGCGCTCGGCCTCTTCCTGCGCCGCCTGTTGCGCCTGCCTGAGCTCCTGCTGAAGCTTTTCCGATTCCTCGCGCACCGATTTTTGCAGAGACTCTTTGAGGTCCTCGCTGGCAGCACGTAGCGCTTCCTCGGACGCTTTGCGACGTACCTCTTCGGCCGCCTCCGACTCGGCAGCCGACCTTTGCGCTGCTGCTGCCCCTTCCAGCCGCTCCTGCAGTTCCGCCAGCTGCTTACGCACGCCCTCGAACTGCTCTTCTGCGCGCGCCTGCAGACGCTGTTCCGCTGCGCCCACAGCTTCACCGGCATGCTGTTCCACGGCCTGAGGAAGCAGATTAATCAGCGACTGCATCCATTGCTGCAGTTGCCGAATCTCTTCCACCTGCGAGGCGGTCACCGCTGCGCTCTCCGTGGTTGCCGCTGTCTCCGCCTTGCCTGCGGCGGCTGGAGAAGCACCACTTTCCCCCTCGGGTTTAACTTTCTCCTTGACGATTTCGCTGAGCACGGTGATGTGGGCCTGCAGCCGGTCCTGCAGCTGGCACAGCGACTCCAGCCGCGCCTCGGCGTCCACCATCTGCTCTTTCCAGTGTTCCAGCTTGGTTTCGACCTGGTCGTCCACCTGCCACATCAGGTCCTGCAGGTGTTCTTCCATTTGTTTGCGCAGGTCCGCCCAGTCACGATCGCGAATGCCAAAGGCATTTCTGGCCCCGGGCTGTGCTCCGCTTCCGCGCCCAACCTCGGAGGCGCGCTGTCCGGAGCCATTGCTGTTCGCCGTAGTTGCAGGCTTCGCTACATCAACCCTGGGCGGTTCGGCTACCGCTGCGTTTTGCATGGTGACCGGCGGATTCACGGGCGGGGCGGGAGTCACCAGGGAAAACTCTGGTGCCGCCAGGGTTGCAGTGGAAGCGGCTATGCCGGAAGAGCCGGCGCCTGCAGCGGCGCTCGCTGCCAATGAAGCTGCTGCCGGTTCAGACTCCTGGCCCGCGGATGGTTTATCCCAGTCATGGGGCGGGTTGCGCACACCCCAAACGTTGGCCGGCGCATCCAGCTGCAAGCCCAACAGCCAGGCGCGGCCGTCCTCGCCCAGTTTGACCACGTCGGCGATGTGGGCCATTACTTCGCGATTATCGGGCAGCAATCCCAGTTTGACCGGGGTGCCCTTCTCGAGCGGAGTATGGCAAATTACGCCACAGCCATGGGCGTTAACGGCGACGGTTTCGCAAGTTTCGTTAAACGGAACGCGCGGGTCTACACTCGTGATCTGGATGGGAATCTGCCACCTGATCCGGGTGGAGCGCCGCATTATGGTGTGCCTGGACAATTGCTCTCTTCCGCGGGGAGGCAGTAAGTGCTTGGCACACTGCGAATAAGCTCGCGCGCCCAACGCACCTTCTTAATGTGAATTGTATTTTTGCTTTGGAAACAGGCGAAAGTAACTGAAGTAATCGGCGGCCACCAATTCCGGCGGAGGCAGGGATGCGCGTGTGCCCCCAACTCGTTCGATTCACAAGGTCATAGGGCCGATTCAGTGAGTGGTTGTCGGAGTGGTGTGGCCCCAAACACCTGTTCGCACTTTGGTCATTTCCAGAAGGCTCACCAGGTAACAAAGGCGCTTGTCCCCATCAGCCGCATCTGCCAACTTCCGCGGCAAAGATCGGATGGTCGAGAGCAATACGATTCACGTATGCTGGTGATAACACTGGAGCTAACCATGGCTACGACCCTCGATCCCGTCTTGCGCGAGCAACTGCTCGAGCGGCGCCAAATCCTGCAGAGGTCAATCACCGGCCCGGCTCCGGGCGCGGAATTAATTGATTTGCTGCAGCAGGTAGACCAAGCACTGGAGCGGATGGATAGCGGGACCTATGGCCTCTGCCAAGTCTGTCATGATGCTATTGAACCGGAACGGCTGGCAGCCGACCCGCTCACCTGCTTTTGTCTGGATCACCTGACTCCTGCGGATCAGCGGGCGCTGGAACGCGACTTACACCTGGCGCGGGAAATTCAGTGTGGTTTGCTGCCCAAAACGGACGCCAGGTTCGGGCCGTGGCAAATTTCCTTCCATTACCAGCCCGCCGGCCTCGTAAGCGGGGATTACTGCGACGTGGTGGATGCCGGCGGGCGCGGTCTCTATTTCATGCTGGGCGACGTTTCCGGCAAAGGCATCGCCGCTGCCATGCTGATGTCCAACCTGCACGCCCTGTTTCGCGCCCTCATTTCCGCGGGCCTGCCCCTAGGGGAACTGGTAGCCCAAGCCAGTCGCGCCTTCTGCGAGACCACGCTCGCGGCTCATTACGCCACGCTGGTGTGTGGACACGCATTCGCCACGGGCGAGGTTGAGCTCTGCAATGCAGGCCATCTTCCTCCCCTGCATGTTCATGGAAACGAGGTGGCAGAAGTGCCCTCAACCGGCCTTCCTCTGGGGATGTTCTGCAGTCAGGAGTTTGCTCTCAGCCGGCTTCGCCTGCAGAGGAACGATAGTCTCCTGCTCTACACCGATGGGCTGACTGAAGCTGAGGACAGTGCGGGAACGGCCTACGGGAAGGAGCGCTTGGGCAGACTGGTGGCAAGTAGTTTGGGCGACCCGCCCAGGGATCTATTAGCTGCTTGCCGGAAAGATCTGGATGCTTTCCGCGGCCCGGCCACCCTTCGCGACGATCTCTCCCTGCTGGCGCTAAGCCGAGCTGCCTAAACCAATCCCACCTTTGCGGCGGGCGTTTCAGCGCGCACTCCGCACGTGGTCCTGGCTGGCGCGGCGGTTTAGGCTGCCGAGGCGTATTTCGCCAGCTTGTTCAGCACCCCCTGAACCAGTTCTTCGCGGCGGCGCAACACGGCTTTAAATTCGCGATGCTCGGTGCGGGCAATTTCCCGCAGCAGCTCGCGATGGTGTTCTTCCAGAATTTCGGCGATCAACTCGTGCTCTTCCGGGGTGAATGTGATTTCCATGGCCTTTCCTCCAGCCGCCCTTGGGCCCGCCTCCGTGTTCGGCGGCAGGCGAGCGCCTCAGGCGCTTCAGCCGCTTACAGGAAACCGCCGGTCTTAATAGTCAGCACGCTCAGGGCGAGTTCGACCTTGGTGATCGCTTCGTCCAGTTGCGCGTGATGCTCGGCATCTTCCAGCCTCTCACGCAGGTTCTTCAGCACCTGGCGAGCGCGGCTGAGATGCTCGATGGCTTGCTTGGAATCAGGACTTCCCAGCGGCTTCTCTGCCGGCTTGGCGGGCATTTGCCAACTCCTTTCCTATTCAGCTTAACGCTAATTGCAAAGCTTGAAGCAAAAAACATGACGTGGCCAGACGCGGAACAACCCGGCGCCGGAGACGGCGAGGCAAAGCGCAATTTTTCCCCTACGTGCGTGAATCCAGAAGTGACCGCGGCGTCAGTGTTTCCGTAATCCAAAAAGCAGCCAGCCGACCACCACTCCAGCGGCGAAGGATAGCACAGAGGTCGAGGCCACTACCGGCAGGGGGTGGCGCTTTACCTCGTGGGCCGCATCGTCCATGATCTCTTCAGCCACGGAGAGGCCGTGCTTCATGGCGCGGCGGGCGGCGTGTACTCCATCTTCAAGAGCGTCGGCGACCGCGCTTTTCAAACGCGCGGCTTCAGCCTCAGCAGCATTGGCGAAGGCAGCTTGTGCCATGCTTGTATCCTTTCGGGGAAACTGCCGGGCGTGCCACACGGACCGTCGGTTCGTCCGAACCGTAAGCTGAGCAGGTTCGCTCGTCCTCGTATTTCAGCGCGTGGGTCGCGCCCGGCTCAGTCTTATAGTCGCGCTGGGGCCAAAACAGCGCGGTGATGTGCGACACAGCAGACGGTGAGCAATCTGCGGTGGCACAGAGCCTCAGGGGATTCTCGGGCGTGGGTCTTCTAGCGCACTGCAAGCGGCGCATCCAGGGTGCTGGCCCATACCAGCGCAACGATCCAGCCGATCAGAGTCCAACCCAGGAACAGGTTTAACAGCAGAATGGAAACGACGTTGCGCTTGTGCCGCACCAGAGCCACAATGGTCGGCAGAAAATAGATGACAAACCCAAAGCCGAAAAACGGCCCAAACAGGAAGGGAAAGAAATAATAAGCGGCAAGTTCCATGCTGCGGCGCCTCCGTTAGCGCCCGTCTATCACCTGTACGCAAGGCGGCTCGTCGCGGTTCCACCCACTCATGGTTGGTTGTGGCTGGAACTGACAGCAGCGCGGCAACCGCAGACCGTGTGCTTCCCCTCACGTCCTCTGGGTGATAATCTAACTAGGCTGAGCGGGAGTAGTTCAGCGGTAGAACGCCAGCTTCCCAAGCTGGATGTCACGGGTTCGATCCCCGTCTCCCGCTCCAAGAAATTCTGCCAACCTCAAGATTCGATCGCGCGCAAAAAGAACTCCACCGCGCTACGCACGCGCTCCGCCAATTTGTGGGGGCCGGTGATGTCGAGCGCCCAGTTCCGCACCACGGTGCGATACAGGCCCTCCATGAACTCTGCCTGGTGAACGATGGGAAAATCGCGCGTGACCTCGCCGCGTTTCTGGCCCTGGGAAAGGATCTCCCGCAGCAGGCCACGGGCAATGGCGTCATGGTTGCGCATTTCCGGGGAGCGCACCGGATCCATGGCGCCGCTCAGCACCACCGCCCGCCACAGGGGCCGATCGGCTTCGGTCATGCGGGCCAGGCTACCGTAAAGCCGCCGCAGGTGCTCGGCGGTGCTGGCCTCGCTGGCCAGTTCGGAGCGAAGTTGCCCAGTGATGCAGGCTATCCCGCGTAAGCCTACATCACGCACTACCGCGTCTTTGCTGGGAAAGTAGCGGAAGAAAGTGGGCTGGCTGATCTCCAGCACCTGCACGATATCTTCCACCCGGGTGTTTTCGTAGCCATGTTTGCGGAACAGACGGATGGCTGTGTTGATGATCTGCTGCCGCAGCTTTACTTTTTTGCGCTCGCGCAGGCCAGGCACAGGCGTGGCTTCTCCGGTTTGTGGATGCGGAATGGCGCCAACCCTGCCGCGCCTCAACACGCCGTTCTGCCGCTCCTGCAACCCCTCCGGCGTCCGGCTCCCGCGCGCGGTTCTGGCGATGGCCATGTTCCGAATTTCCCCTCCCCAAACGATGAGCCGCCTCCGCGGCGGGCTGCAAAATATCTTCTGGCGGCAGCACTCAAGCTGCCCGAAACTGCCAAGCGCCGTTTTAGAAGCTCATGCGCACGCCGAGCTGAATTTCGCGGGCCGCAAAAATGGATGTAAACCCGAGAGGCTGGCTGGGCGAAAGCCCGGAACTCCCATGGACGTTAAAAGTAGTAGCCCCTGCCCCGCCGGCACTCAGGGGCAGGCCGAAGAGCGGCCCCACGACATTGTTTACGCTGGCAAAGTTGGTGCGGTTGGTCAGGTTAAATCCCTCAGCCAGGAATTGCACGCTGGCTTTCTCGCTCAGCTTGACGCTGCGGGCCAGTCGCATGTCGAGGGTGACGTAGTTTGGGCCGATGCCGGTGTTGCGACCCGCGCCAATCGGCCGGTCGTTGGTGGAGTGACGGTCTCCGTTCACATCCGCCCCCGCCAGCAGGTTAAAAGGGTGGCCGCTGTTGTAGGAAACAATGGGCGAGAGTTCAAAGCCGGTAAGCACCGAATTTGTCCATGGGCTCTGTAAGATTCCGGCCACCACCAGTTTGTGGCGCTGATCAAAGTCGGAGAGGCCACGCTCTGCCGAGAGGTTGCTGTTGTCCACGGGTCCAAAGTCGCTGTTGAAGTCGGTGGTAGTGTCAAAGGCCTTGCTGTAGGTGTAATTCCCAACGAATGTGAAGTGGCTGCTGAAGCGCTTTCTCAGTTCCAGAATGCCGCCCTCGTACAGGGCTGAGGCTTTGGAGCTGTACTGGTCAGACTGCAAAATGAGCGGATCAACAAAGCAGTTGAAGATCAGCGCCCCGGCACAGCCCGGTCCTCCCCAGTTGCGGTAGCGTACGGTTTGCCCGTTGGCCAGGACTGCTGTCGAGAACGGCGCCGGCAAGGCATTGGTGTCAATTGCCACCGGCAGCCGCAGAGTGTGCGAATAAATGCCGCTCAGCGAAATCGAGAGGCCGTTCCCCAGTTCCCTTTCCACCCCCAGGGAGGCCTGCTCCGAGTAGGGATTCTGATAATTCGGCTGGCCGGTGAAGATTACCGTCAGCGGCGGCAGCGGCCCGGTGTTGGACACCGTGACTCCCAGGGGCGCCAGGTCGGCGGGCGTGATGCAAGCAGCGTTGCCCGGCGCAGGGGTGGTGCATTGAATTTTTCCCTGGGCGAACAAGCGGCCGAAGATGTATGCCGAAGTTACCGCCGGATTCAGAGGGTCGCCGGTCAACGGGATCAGGATGTTTGCGATCTGCCTGGTGCCATTGACATTGCCCAAAGTGTGGACCACGTCCGCGATCTGGCCATACACCTGCGAATAGAAAATCCCAAAGCCGCCTCGGATGGCCGTTTTATGGTCGCCGAACGGGTCCCAGGCAAATGAAACCCGGGGAGCGAAGTTGTCCTTGTCGGTGTGCAGCTGGCCGTACTGCGCATCCAGTTCGTAACGCAGGCCGTAGTTGAGCGTGAAGTTGGGCCTGACCTGCCAGGAATCCTGCCAATACATTCCGGCAAACGGGCGAGGATAGTTGTAGATGGGACTACCAAATCCCTGCTCATAAAACTGGGGCGCGCCCAAGGAGGCGGACTGCAGCGAATTAATGGTCGCTGGATTGATGGACGACGAAAGACCGCATGCCAGCGCCGGAGCCTGCAGGCACAAACTGAGCACCGCGCCGGGCAGATTACCGAACACAAAACGCCCAGGGAAAAAGGTGTGCGACTCCGTATGATTACCCCGCTCCAGGAACTGGCCGCCGAACTTGAAGGTGTGCGACCCGTGAACAGTGGTGAAATTGTCGCCCACTTCCGGGCGCCGCAAAATGCTCAGGTTGGGAATAAAAATCTGTGTTCCGAAATTAGCAAAACCGGGGATATCAAGGCCAGGCTGCGCCGGGACATTAGGGATTACGTCAAAGTTAAAGTAGTTCCATTGCAGCAGCAGCTCGTTCTGGGTCGCAGGGGTGAACTGGTGGAACCAATTGCCCTGCAGGGTGTGGTCATAGTCGTGAATCGAACTGCCGCGTGAAAATCCGATGAGTGACTGCACGTCGGGAGACTCTTCCAGGTCATGCGTGAAGTTATAGCGAAGGAAAACCTGGTTGCTGTTGCTGAAGCGGTGGTCCAGGCGGCCCGAGACTTGGTATTCCCGCGACTGGTAGGGGAACACGCCGCCGTTGGTCTCAAACTGGTTTAGTAAGAAGCCATTCAGAGCAGCTTGGCCAGGGGTGACAAAGGGATTGGGACCCGGATTGGGGTTGAGCGTCAAAATGCTTTGCAGGGCAAACGCACAGGTGGCAGCCGGCAGCAGGATGGGATTCTGCGTGGGATTCAACGGATTAGTAGTGATGCAGGGCACCATGGGATTACCCGGTTCGGTAGCTAGCCCATTCAGAATGGCTACCTGGTCATTCTGGGGCGTGCTTTGCGGACGAAAGATGCTGGTATCGGTCAGCAACGGCACGGCGTTCTGCGCGTCCTGCCGCAAACCTTCAAAACTGAGGAACAGGAAAGTCCGGTCCTTCTTGATCGGGAACCCAATGCTGCCGCCGAATTGCTGCCGACTCAAAGTGTTCTTAACCGGCCGCCCGGTCGCGTCGGGCTGGGTAGGATCGAAGGCCTGCCCCGGCTGCAGGGCCTGGCTGAAAGCAAACCGGTCGCGGGCGTCGAGGGCATCATTGCGGAAAAAGCCATACAGGCTGCCATGTACCCGGTTGGTGCCTGATTTAGAAACAATATTGATGGCAGCGCCGCTGGCCCCGCCCAGTTCCGCCGCATAGTTGCTGCGGTTGATTTGGAACTCCTGCACCGCATCCTGGCTCAGGTTGGGGCGCACTCCGCCGGTGTCGTCGTTGCTTTCGCCGCCGTCCACCGTCACGTTATTTCCCCGGCCATTGCTGCCGTAGAAGGAGAGACCGCTTTGCGGTGTCTGCTTGACCCGGAAATCCTGGTCGCTGGCCAGGCGGGTGGCGTTCGACACTCCGGGCATCAAGAGGGTGAAGGTCAGATAGTCGCGGCGGTCAATGGGCAACTCAGTGATGTACTGCTGGTTGATGCTGTCGGCCTGGCTGCCGCGCGTAGTTTCCACCAGCGGCGGCTCTCCACTTACCTCCACCACGGTTGACACTGACGCCGGGCTCAATTGAAAGTCAATGACCACCGTCCGCCCCAGGCTGACCACCACGCCCTTTCGGATCTCGGTGGCAAACCCGGATCCTTTTGCGGTCACGTCGTAGGTCGCCGGCGGCAGCCCGGTCAGGTGGAACTCGCCGGCCTCGCCTGAGGTGGTTGTCCGCTCGAATCCCGTAGCAGCGTCCGTCACGCTGACTGGGACGTGAGGCAGGAAGGCGCCGGAAGAATCCTTTACCGTTCCCCGGAGGTCTCCCGAGGAGCCGACGCCCTGCGCGTAAATCATGGTGGGCAGCAGCAAGCCGACAAGCAGACATGCCACACGCGTTTTCATACGTTCTCCTTTGCGAGACATCTCCCAGCTCTTGCGGTGAGGGCCCTAAGGAAGTAAGCCAGACTTCGAGCCGTTATGAGTGCTGGGCGGAGAAACGCAATTCAGGAAGCATAAGTCCTCGTACTTGGGAGGACATATTCCGCAGATTGAAATCGGAACAGAGCGGAGGTTCTTCTGCCTCCCGCGAATTAACGCGAGAGTCAATATCACATAATAGAGACTAACGTCAACAGAATATGAGGCCGGGTCGCCTTCATTTTCTGAGCACAGGAATTGGCTTTATTCAAAGCGTCTGGGCAGCTGTGAACATCACCTTCCGCCGGAGGTGTTGATGCCAAACCATTGCTCTCGCTTTGACTGTCGAGAGTGGTAACCGTGACATTTTTTAACCGGGCTCATTCCGGCGGACACACCCAACTGGGTACCAGGCACTGGATACCGAGTACTGATCACTGTTTCCACGCCACCGCCACGCCATCGCGCAGCGGAATGATGGTGGTCATAAAGTCAGATGCGTCGTAGAGCAGGCGGTTAAATTCCAGGATCGCTTTGGTTTCTGCGTCTGCTTTATCCGCAGGCTGCCCGACTTTGCCGCTCCATAGCACATTGTCAGTAACGAACAAGCCGCCATTGCGCACGCGCTTGGCCGCCATCCGAAACGCGCGCGGGTAATCAGACTTGTCCACGTCATTGAAAACAATGTCGAAGGGTTCCTTCTGCTCCGAGAGAATTTCCAGCGCATCGCCCACCTTGATGGTGACGCGGTCGAGCACGCCTGCCCGCTCGAGGTTGCGCTTGGCTTCGTCGGCATTCTTGCGGCTCCCGTCGGTATAAATCACGTGCCCGGCTTCGCCCACAGCGCGTGCCCACCAGATGGTGGAGTAGCCGATGGCCGAGCCCATCTCGAAAACAGTGCGCGCTTTGATCATGCCGGCGAGTTGATAGAGCAGCCTTCCCACCGCCGGCCCCACGATGGGAATGTTGCGGGCTGCAGCTTCCGCCTCCATGTCTCGTAACGTGGCGTCCCGCTCTGGCAGGATGTCATAGAGATAGTCTTCAACGGCGCCATGGGTGATTCCGCCCATGCGCCAGTAAGCACGAACATCAGTTTCGTTTGGCAAGCGGCTCCAATCGTCAATCGTAAATCTTCAATCGTCAATTAAAGGGTCTGTCCCGGCTTCATTTCCACAACTTCCACGTCCTTCGCCAGCTGCTTGAGCTGCGCCGGGGTTCCGGTCAGTACCGGAAATGTCCCAAAGTGCATGGGAACCACGGCTTTGGGCCTGAGCAGCTTGCAGGCATATGCGGCCTCGCGCGGCGACATGACGTAGTGGTCGCCAATGGGCAGTAGCGCGATGTCAGGCGCGTACAGTTCGCGGATAATCTGCATGTCGCCAAACACGGCAGTATCGCCGGCGTGATAAATCTTCAGCCCGTTCTGAAATTCCATCACAAAGCCACAGGCCTCGCCGCCATAAATGATCTGGTCGCCGTCCAGAATGCCGCAGGAGTGATCGGCGTGCACCATGGTCACGCGCATGTCGCCCACCGCCTGCGTGCCCCCTTTGTTCATGGGCGAAGTCTTCTTCACGCCCTTTTTCTCCATCCAGGAGCACAGCTCAAAAATGCCGATCACCGAGGGATTGTGCTGCTTGGCGATTGCCACGGCATCGCCGATATGGTCGAAGTGGCCGTGGGTGCAGAGCATCACATCCACTTTTTGGGGCTTCTTCTCCTTGCCCGGGCAGAGGGGATTGCCCATCACCCAGGGGTCCACCAGCACGGTTTGGCTGCCGGTTTCAATGCGAAACGTGGCGTGTCCCAACCAGGTCAGCTTAACGCCTTTAAGGTCCATCGTTCCTCACTCAGCTTTTTTGTTCTGGGATTCGGTCCAGCCGCGGTATCCACCGGCCAGGGAAATTGTGTTTTTGAAACCCATCTTCTTCAGTATCCAGGCAGAAAGCGCAGAACGGCTGCCGCCTCCGCAATAAAGCACAATGGTTTTGTCCTTGTCGGTCGTAACCTGGTCAATGTTGTGCTCCAGCATGCCACGGGAGATGTGCACGGCGCCCGGAATCATGCCCTTTGCGGCGTCCTCTTTTTCGCGCACATCAATCAACACAAAGTCTTGGGCGGCGCTCTGCATCTGCCGCAGGTCTTCGGCGCCGATCTCCTGGATTTCTTTTTTTGCCTCATTAACCAGTTCTTTGAACTCCGGCATAGGCATAGGCAAATCTCCACCTGATGATCGAAACTTAGCATTTTATCGTTTATGCTATGCCCGTGTCAGAACTGCAGGTTTTGATCTCCCGCGAGCAGATCCAGCAGCGCGTCAGCGAGATGGCGGCGCAGATTA
>DATJFA010000197.1:0-4109 GCA_035496015.1 Terriglobales bacterium
TTCTGGATCTGGGCGAGCCGGTCAGACTTGCTGAACGGCCGTGCGTGATGAGTATCGGTGGCCGTGAACTCGTCAGCGATGAGCCGCGCATACGCGTCGGCATTGTTTGTGGCCATCGCCCGCATCACTCCCTGCCAGGAAGCGATGGCGGATTTCTCGTTCGCGGTTTGCGGCGTAAACGGGATTGAGCGGCAGGGATTCTCGCAATTGCGAGAGCCAGGGCCCGGAGTTTCGGATTTCGCGACCTGCAGCACTTCCTGATAAAGGAGAGCGCGCCAGCCGTCCGGCCGCCGCACCCAGATGCGCAGGACATGCATCTGGCCGCGATCTGCGCGTACTATCGCAGCATTGCCATACTCCCGAACTTGAATTTGCTCGCCGGCATAGGCGGGCGGCGGAAAATTCTGCATCACCATTGCCCGATTCTGAGTTTTGCCTTGGGAATCAATCCAGGTGAACTCAGGGTCCAGTCGGGCTGCAACCGCCGCATGGTCTCGGCTGGCCAGAGCATGAAGCAATGCCGCGTCGGCCTGAACCACGGCACCTCGCGTGTCGGCTACCAGTGGCTGGGCGCACGCGAGCAGCGCCACAAACAAGAGCGTGCTGACGGTTTGCCAGGAAGGATTTCGCATATGAATGTCAGGAACGATAAAGGGACGGCACACAACCGCCAAGCCTTCCATCAATGAGAGGAGGATGGCGAGGAATCAGCCCCTTGAACTGTCCCCGGAGTCAAGGGTTGCAACTCTATATCCTGTTCCTTCTGTTCGCCGGCCGCCACTCGCAACACCGGGCGTGACTGATCATCGGAATCGGTGTAGACCCAGCCCTTGTATCCCTGTGCGGTCACGATGACCACGAGGTCAGAGGTTGGGGGAACCACCATCCGAAAGTGCCCATCGCGTGCATATGCGCCGCCGCTCCCTTCGCGATTGAGCTCCTGATATTGCACGCGAAATTGCCGGACCGGCTTTCCACTCGAAGCGTTGATGACCGAACCTAGCAGTATGCCGCCTGTTTTCAGGTGGAGCGTGACATGGGCATACGGTGCGTCGGCGGTAAGCGTGACCTTTGGCCCCTGCTCGGCATCAACCGCAGAATTCTCCGCAGCATCCTGGACAAAAACAGTGTAGCTGCCGATTTTGAGATGCTCGAGCTGAAATTGCCCGTACTTGTCGGCCGAGATGGGACAGGAGATTTCTGTGGTGATTCCGGAGTCGCGATCGCCGGAACTGACGGAAAGGCAAACTCTGGCACCTTCCGCCACCTGGCCGGTCGCATCCAGCACGATCCCGGCAATCATGCCCCGGGCTTCATCCGCGAAAAATGGAGACTTTTTCTGAGCCAGCGTGGGGAGCGTTGCGCTAAGCACAAAAATCAAGAACAACTGGCAGCTGAAACGCATGACGGACTCCTTTCGCGTGAGCTTTCCGGAACCCGAAATTCCGGCCCTGTGCAGCGCCATTGTAAGCCGAGGGGCCCAGCAGGGGAAATGGAGTGGCTGAGGTGGCGCTTGCCTTGGCAGCCCATTTCGTGATATAACTAACCAGTTAGTTAATTACGAAACGCCATGACTACCACTGCCAAAACGCCCCGCCTCGGCAGCCGCGGACGCCCGGAGGAAACCCGCGCTTCTATCCTCGAGGCAGCTACACGCGAGTTCGCCCAGGAAGGCGTGGCCGGCGCCCGCACCGACGCTATTGCCCGCGCCGCCCGCGTCAACAAGGCCCTACTCTACTACTACTTCAAAGATAAGGAAACGCTCTACGGGGCGGTGGTGGACCACGTTTTCTCCGGCCTTTCCGAGCGCGTGCTGGCAGCGCTGAGCAGTGACCTGCCGCCACGCCAGAAATACCTCGCCTACGTGGGCGCGCACTTTGACTACATTGCTTCCAATCCCGTGCTGCCGCGCATCGCGCAGCGGGAATGGATGAGCGCGGGGCGCAATGCTTCCCCTCATCTGCGGCGAATTGTGCAGCGTTATCTGCGGCCCATTTTCCTGAAGGTAAGCGAAGTGCTGCGCGAAGGAGCAGCCGCGGGTGAATTTCGCCCCGTGGATCCCATTCAATTTGTGCCCAGCACAATAGCGATTATCGTTTCCTATTTCGCTAATGCGCCGCTGCTGGCCATGATTGCGCCGGGCGACCCGCTCTCGCCGGAGCGCATTGCGGCGCGGCGGGCGGCGGTGCTCGACTTTGTTTCCGCCGCCTTGTTTCAGACCAGGGAGTTGGCCCGGGAAGGAGGGAAACCGTGAGCCAGCGCAACCGCTTCATCATACTTCTGAGCGTGATCTTTGTCGGCGCCTTCATCTATTACCTGGCGACCACCAACCGCAGCCAGGGTCTGGACCTGATCGGCACGGTGGACGCCAATCAGGTGGTCGTGAGCCCGCAGATTCAGGGCCGCATTGAGAAGCTGCTGGTAGACGAAGGCACGCCGGTGAAGGCGGGCGACCCGATCGCGCTGCTCGACGCCCACGAACTGCAGGCGCAGGAGCGGGCCGCTTCCGCCACCATCAACAGCCTGCGCTCCAAAGTGGCGGAGACGCTGGCCACGGAGGCCGCCACCAAGGGCTCGACCGCCGGCGACGTGGCCAATGCCGAGGCGAGGCTGGAATCCACCCGGGCGCAGCTGGCGCAGGCGGAAGCCAACCTGGAGCAGATAAAAATGGACCACGACCGCACCATATCGCTGGCCGCCTCGGGCGTCGCTTCGCAGCAGGACAAGGACCGGGCAGAGGCACAACTCAAGGCGCAGCAGGCGGCCGTCAAGGCCCTGCAGGACCAGGTGCGGGCAGCACAGGCGGATTTGAACTCGGCTATCGCCCGCACTCATCAAGCCCATGCCGCGCAAAGCACGGTGGCCGCCACTCGCGCCGAAATGGCCAATGCTGCCGCCCTGCAGGCGGAGGCGCAAGTCCGCCTGGGCTACACGCGGGTGCTGGCGCCGGTGAGCGGCACCGTCTCCGTCCGCGCAGCGCGGGAAGGCGAGGTGGTCAATCCCGGCCAACCCATCGTCACCATTGTGGACCTGAGCGACACCTGGGTGCGGGCGGCGGTGCCGGAAACGTATGCCGACCGCATCGCTCTGGGTGATGTCTTCAACGTGCGCATGCCCAGCGGCCAGACAGTGCCGGGCAAAGTTTTTTTCAAAGCCGTGGAAGGCGACTTCGCCACCCAGCGCGACGTCAGCCGGCGCAAGCGCGACATCAAAACGGTGGTGCTGAAGCTGCGCATTGAAAATCCCAACGAACTTTTCGTGCCGGGTATGACCGCGGATGTGGTCGTACCGGAGTCCACCCTGCAGGCAGGCTTGCAGCAACGCAAGCAGCAGGCGGCACAACCGGCGCCGGCGCAAACCAAACCCACGGCGGAGTGAGCAGGATGACGGACTTCAAGCAGAGCGGCGGCAACGGCGAGGATCGCGGCAATGGCGTGGCCAAAGCCATCGCCGTGGAGCACATCGTCAAGAAATATGGCGAGTTCACCGCCGTAGACGATGTTTCCTTCGCGGTGGATGAAGGCGAAACTTTCGGCCTGCTGGGCCCCAACGGGGCGGGCAAGTCCACGCTTATCCGCATGATGACCACGCTCCTGCCTATCACTTCGGGGGTGGCGCGCATTGCCGGCCACGACGTGCGCCGCGAGCCGGATGCGGCTCGCCGCGCCATTGGCGTGATTCCCCAGGCTCTTACCAGCGACCTCGACCTCACCGTGGAGGAAAACCTCAACATCTACGCCAAGCTCTACGATGTTCCGCCGCGCGAACGCAAACAGAACGTGGACGAACTGCTGGAGCTGGTGGACCTTTCGAAGTGGCGGGCGGCGCAGACCAAGACGCTTTCCGGAGGCATGCGGCGGCGGCTGGAGATAGCGCGCGGGCTGGTACATAGCCCCAGGATTTTCTTTCTTGATGAGCCCACCACCGGCCTGGATCCGGTTTCGCGCGTGGCAGTGTGGGAAATGCTGGGCAACATCAAGGCGGGCCGCCGGCTGACTATTCTTATCACCACGCACTACATGGATGAGGCCGACCGCCTGTGCGACCGTATCGCCATTGTGGATCACGGCAAGCTGGTGGCCCTGGACACGCCCAAGGCGCTGAAGGCG